>JBLMXA010000963.1:0-3712 GCA_050257515.1 Acidobacteriota bacterium
GACGTTCATGCCGCCGGGGTAGCCGTACGACACGTTCGCGGTGAACGTCGACGTCTGCGGCGTGCCCCAGCCCCACACCTGCAGCCCGAACGGCGCGTCGCTGTGGATCTCGTGGCGGCCGGTCGAGCAGTTGCCGACGCCGTGGAAGTCGCCGGTCATCAGATCGGCGCGCGCCCACTGGTAGTTGCCGACGGTCGTCCATCCGGTGAGCGGCCCGAAGCAGTCGAGGACGACCTCGTGGAAGTTGCCGCCCATGTCGGGCGCGCGGACGACGACGAGGTTGGTCTCGGGGTACGTCGGATCGGCAAAGAACACGTACGAGCTGAGGAACTGCTGCGGCGGCACGTCGAGCACGAAGTCGGGATCGCCGTAGCCGTCGCTCGCCGCGCCCGAGCTCGACATGTACGTGAACATCATGAACGGATGGTCGGTGTCCTGGCTCGCGACGGTGAACGGCGTGCCGGTCAGGAACGTCACCGACTGCCCCTTGTTCAACGTCGCCGGGCCGCCGACCGCCGCCGAGTAGACGAGCTGGGTGCCGTCGACCGCACCGATCAACCGGTACCAGTACTGGGTCTCCGACGCGACGCGCGGCCGGTAGCCGACGCCGACGTACTCGTTGCCGAGCGCGTGCACCGGCGGCACCATCTGCTCGCCGTGATCGCAGTACGTCGTGCCGGTCGGCCACCGCATGCACGGCTGGCCGGCCATGAACCCGATCGGGAAGTTCGACGTGATCGAGCTGCCGGTGAGCTCCGCGGGCTGCGTGATCTGCGCGTTCTGGCCCTTGTTCAGCGTGATCGTCATCGGCTGGTTCGCCGCGCCCGAGGGCACGCCGGCGTTGCCGGTCACCGCGGCGACCGGGTTCAGCGTCACCTGCGTGCCGTCGCGCGAGGCGACGATGTTGAGCGACGGATCGAAGCCGATGTCGGAGGGCGACACGTTGACCGCGACGTAGCTCGTGTCCCACGCGCTCGTCGGGATCAGCAGCGACGCGCCGGTGACCGCCGCCGAGCCGCCGCCGTACGGGTTGATCTCGTACGCGACGACCGGCACGTCGGTCGTGACGTGGAACGACTGCGAGAGGCCGGTGCCGGTGATGCTCGGCGACGTCACCGCCGACGGCACCGGGCACGCCGGCGCGGCGCCCTGGGAGCCGCCGAGGAACAGGATCGCGACGTCGTTCGGCGCGATGCCGGCGACCGGGTCGTAGGGCTGCAGCGTCAGCGTCGGCCCGGCGCCCGAGGGCAAGCGCGTGAACGTCGCCGGGGTCAGCGTCTGGCCACCGTACTCGACGGTCACGTGCGCCGGCTGCGTCCACGTGTTCGCGACGAACACCGCGAAGCAGTACGAGTTGATCTCCGAGTCCATGTACGTCGCGTAGTAGTCGCAGCCGACCGAGCGATGGTTCGCGTCGGCCGCGGCGCACGCGTTCTCGCACACGACCGACGTCGTGTCGCACTGGTCGCTCGCCGCGCACGCGGTGACGACGTTGCCCTGGCAGTCGAGCACGTCGCGCAGATCGGGCGAGCACGTGTTCGCGCACGAGGCATCGCCGCCGCCGCCGTTCGCGGCGTCGGGACGGTTGCGCGCACCGGGACCACACGCCGCGATCGCGGCGACGAGAAGCGCCAGAGTGACCCTCATCGCGGCGGACCGTATGGCGAGAGCCCGCCGCGGATCAACGAAGAAATGCCGGGCGCGGGGGTTTGTTACAGTACGCCCGTGGGGAACCGCACGGTGCTGGCGCTGTGCCTGGGGCTATTGGCGAGCTGCGGGCGGATCGACTTCGACCCGCTCGGCGCGCCCGCCGATGCCGGGCGCACGGTGTCGTTCGGCGAGACCGGCACCGCGACCTTCGGGGGCGTGACGGCGGACGCGTACGTCGAGTCCGCGAACCCGACGTTCAACAACGGCGCGACCGCGCAGATCTACAGCAGCGGCCTCGCGGCGAACCTGCAGGTCGGGCTGCTCCGGTTCGACGTGGCCGCGCTGCCGCCCGGCACGCACGTGCTCTCGGGCGAGCTGCACCTCCACGTCGGCAACAACGCCGCCGACACCGGAACCGCGACGCTCTACCGGCTGCTCGAGCCGTGGACCGAGGGCACCGCGAAGGGCGCCGCGGGTGTCGCGAACTGGAACGAGCGCGCGGCGGCGACCGCGTGGGCGGCGCCGGGCGCCGGCCAGCCCGGCTCGCGCGACACGATCTCGCTCGGCTCGTTCCAGCCGGCGGCGACGCTCACCTCGTACGTCGTGCCGCTGACGTCGGAGGGCGTCGCGACGGTCTACGGCTGGATCGCGGCCGCCAGCACGAACGCCGGGTTCGCGATCGTGTCGGACGGCGACGACTGGAAGTTCGACTCGCACGAAGGCCCGACGCCCGCCGATCGGCCCGAGCTCGTGCTCGTGGTCGATCCCTAGTGGCCGTGGTCGTGATCGCGATGGCCCTCGGCGCGGCCGTTGTGCACGCACGCCCCGCCCTCCCAGTGGTGGGCCGGCGGGCAGCTGCGCACGGCGCTCGGCTGGCCGGTCGAGCGATACGCCGGGCCTGATTGCACCAGACAACCGGTCAGCGAGATCGCCGCGAGTAGGAGGATGTGCTTCATCATCGCTCGATCCTACGAAGGCGCGCGGGTAGGAAGCGAGGCCCGGTGTATCCGTTGCAGAACGCGCCGTGGCTCGGCTTACGAGCGCCACCAG
Source organism: Acidobacteriota bacterium (assembly GCA_050257515.1). Classification (GTDB taxonomy): domain Bacteria; phylum Myxococcota_A; class Polyangia; order Haliangiales; family Haliangiaceae; genus JABFXX01. The sequence goes on from JBLMXA010000963.1 coordinate 2,701, forward strand.
CCCTCGCGCTCGACGAGGTCGAAGACCTCCTTCAAGATCGCGAGGCCGTTCTTCGCGGTCGCCTCGTCGGTGGTCAGCGGCGGCTGGATGCGGAAGTGCGGTGAATAGCTCATCGTCAGCAGGCCGCGGCGCACGCACTCGTTGAAGATCCGCTGCGTGATCGTCTTCGCGAGCGGCTCCTTCGTCTTCTTGTCGGTGACGAGCTCGAGCGCCATGAACATGCCGCTGCCGCGCGCGATCCCGACGAACGGGTAGCGATCCGGCCAGGTCTCGAGCTCCTTCAGCATCACCGCCCCGACCCGCCGCGAATTCTCGACGAGCGCTTCTTCCTCGATGACGCGCAGCGACGCCGCGCCGGCCGCGGCCGCGAGCGGGTTGCCGCCGTAGCTCGACGAGGAGCCCGACGCGTTCGACCACGGCTTGGCCTTCGAGATCTCGTCGGTGGTGGCGAGCGCCGACAGCGGGAACCCGCCGCCGACCGCCTTGCCGATCGTGACGATGTCGGGGACGACGCCGGTGTGGTCGGTGCCCCACCACGTGCCGGTGCGGCCCAGGCCCGTGATCATCTCGTCGGCGATGAACAGCGCGCCGAGCTCGTCGGCGATCGACTTCATCGCCGGCAGGAACTCCTTCGGCGGGATGATGTTGCCCGCCGTGCCCTGCATCGGCTCGATGATCATCGCGGCGACCGAGCCGGCGGTCGCGACCTTGAGGTAGCTCCGGGCGACCTCGGCGCACGCGATCCCGCACTTGCCGCCGTCGTACTTCAGCTGGAGCGGGCAGCGGTAGCAGTCGGCGTACGGCACCTGATGGCTGCCCGGCACCATCGGCCCGAGCTTGTCCTTGAACGTCGAGCCCATGAGCGACAGCGCGCCCATCGTCTTGCCGTGGAAGCCGCCCCAGCAGCTGACGAACTCGTACTTGCCGGTGTGGCTCTTCGCGAGCCGCAGCGCGCTCTCGACCGCCTCGGCGCCGCCCGAGTAGAGCTGCAGGCGATGCACGCCGTTGGCCG
>JBLMXA010000964.1:0-6308 GCA_050257515.1 Acidobacteriota bacterium
GCTCGCCGAGCGGCCTGCCGAGATCCGCCTCGACCGCCGCCTTGACCTTGCGGAACGAGAACGGCGGGAGTCGATCCTGCAGCTGCCGGAGCTGCGCGATCACCTCGGGCGAGAACAGATCCGGCCGCGTGCTCATCACCTGACCGAGCTTGATGAACGTGGCGCCGAGCGTGCTCATCGTGTGGCGCAGCATGAATCCGCGCAGCCGGGCGACCGCGCGCTGCCTGCCGCTGCCCCACACGAACAGCAGCAAGAACAGCCGTGCCAGCCCGTACACCACGCCGCAGACGACGACGACGATCAGCAGGAACAGGAAGTGGACGAAGTTCCCCGGCCAGCGGAGCACCGCACCATTGTCGCACGTGTGGCGCCCGCGCTCGCGGCGGCTTCGCGAATTCGCGGGCTTGCCGGGGCCTGGGTCTTGCGAGCGCAGCCAGCATGAACAGCTTCAAGGCAGACATCGAGGACATCCGGCGGAGCGCCCGGACCAAGCTCGAGGAAGGCCCGGTGACCAGCCAGTACAAGGCGGACCGAGGCAAGGTCGTCGACGTGCTCAACGACGTGCTCGCGACCGAGACCGTGTGCGCGCTCCGCTACAAGAGCCACTACTTCATGGCCCAGGGTATCCACTCCAACGGCGTCGCGAACGAGTTCCTCGCGCACGCCCGCGAGGAGGAGGCGCATGCCGACATGGTCGCGAAGCGGATCACCGAGCTCGGCGGCAAGCCGAACCTCGATCCGGAGGGCATGCGCACGCGCAGCCACGCCGAGTACAAGGCTCCCGACAAGCTCGAGGACATGATCAAGGAGGATCTGATCGCCGAGCGCATCGCGATCTCGACCTACTCCGAGATCGTGCGCTGGCTCGGCAACGACGATCCCACGACGCGCCGCATGATCGAGGAGATTCTCGCAAAGGAAGAGGAGCACGCCGACGATCTCGCGAAGCTCATGGTCCGCATCGGCGGCAAGCCCAGCGGCAACGGGAAGTAGTGTGATATGACCGACTGACGTGTCGGCGGTCGACGTTCCATCGGATCACGACATCATCCACGCGCTCGCCGACGATCTGCCGGTGGGGCTGTGGGTTGCGCGCGCCCCCGGTGGCGAGTTCGTCTACGCGAACCGCATGTTCGCCGAGATCATGGGGCAGGGCGGCCGCGACGACGCGAAGGTGGGCGGCTACTCCGAGCCGTACGGCATCTTCACGCGCGATGGCGAGCCGTACCCCGAGTACCGGATGCCGTTCGTGCGCGCGCTCGAGGCGCGCCAGGTGGTCGTCGTCGACGACATCACGATCCATCGTCCCGATCGCACGCGCGTCGACGTGCGCGCGTTCGCCCGGCCGGTCACGAACCAGGCGGGCACGATCACGCACGTCGTGATCGCGTTCTTCGACATCACGCGCGAGGTCGCGGCGGAGCGCGCGAAGGCCGAGAGCGAGAAGCAGCTGCAGCGCGCGCAGCGGCTCGAGGCCGTCGGCACGCTCGCCGGCGGCATCGCGCACGACTTCAACAACCTGACCTTCGGGATCAAGCTGCTCGCCGGCGAGCTCTCGGCGACCGAGGCGGATCCGAGGCGGCGGTCGGCGCTCGAGCTGATCGACGACATCACCGAGCGCTCGGCATCGCTGACGAAGTCGCTGCTCGGATTCGCGCGGCGAGGCAAGCATCGTGCGATGCCGGTCGCGCTCGACGACGTGCTGCGCGAGATGCACGAGATACTCGTGCGCACGCTGCTCGGCATCGACGTCTCGGTCGAGCTCGCCGCGAGCGATCGCGCGACGGTGATCGGCGATCGCTCGCAGCTCGAGCAGGTGATCATGAACCTCGTCGTCAACGCGCGCGACGCGCTGCGCGAGGTCGCGGCGCCGCGCGTGGTCGTGCGCACGCGCAGCGAGCGAGGCCGCGTGGTGCTCGAGGTCGCCGACAATGGCCCGGGGATCCCCGCCGCGATCCGCGACCGCGTGTTCGAGCCGTACTTCACGACGAAGACGCAGGGCGCCGAGCGCGGCACCGGCCTCGGCCTCGCGACCGTCTACGGCATCGTCGACAGCCACCAGGGCACGATCGAGATCGACACGGGGCTCGCCGGTACCGGCACGACGTTCCGCGTGCGAATGCCAGCGGCGCCGGAGCCGGCGCCGCGCGACACCGTGCCGGCGGCCGCCGCGCGCGCGCCGAACGGCGACGGCGGGATCGTGCTCGTCGTCGACGACGACGCGATCGTGCGACGCGCGCTCGCGATGACGCTCGAGACGCTCGGCTACGCGACGATCGAGGCCGGAGGCGGCGCCGAGGCGGTCGAGGTGTATCGCCAGCGGCGCGACCAGGTCGGCGCCGTGCTGCTCGACATGATCATGCCGCAGCTGAGCGGCGCCGCGACGTTCGCGGCGCTGCGCGAGCTCGACGCCGACGCGCCGATCGTGCTGATGTCGGGCCACACGACGAACGAGGAGGCGCAGGCGCTGCTCGATCGCGGCGCGCGCGCGTTCGTCGCGAAGCCGTACTCGGTCGACGAGCTCGCGCGCGTGCTCGCGCGCGTCATCCCGGCGCGCGCGCGGTGACATCGCACGGATCCGCGAGCGCTTCGCGAACAGGCGCGTGTTCCGCGCTTCGACCGCCTCGCGATCGGCGAGGTCACGCCGGCGGCGTGCGCGGGTCGAGCCCGCGCGCGGCGAGCTCGCGCACGATCGCGGGCTCGATCGCGAAGCGCGCGAGCAGGTCGCGCAGCGTCGCGCGCGCGGCGGCGTCGAAGCGGTTCACGCGCTTGCCGAGGATCAGCTCGTTCTTCGCCGAGTGCTCCCAGCCGACGAGCTCGGTGACCGTGACCTTGTAGCCGTGCGCCTCGAGCGCGAGCGCGCGCACGACGTTCGTCAGGTGCGAGCCGAGCTCGCGACGGTGCAGCGGGTGGGCGAACAGCGCCGCGAGCACGGCGTCGTCGGGGTGCGACCTCTCGAGCTGGCGCGCGACCTCGGCCTGGCAGCACGGCACGACGGCGACGTGATCGGCGCCCTGCGCGATCGCCAGCGCGAGCGCGTCGTCGGTCGCGGTGTCGCACGCGTGCAGCGCGGTGACGACGTTCGGCCGCCGCTCCAGCGGGGCCGTGGCGATCGCGCCGGTCACCAGCCTGAACCGGTCCTGGCCGAACCGCGCCGCGCGCGCGGCCGCCTGCTCGGACAGCTCGGGGCGCGCCTCGATCGCGACGAGCTCGCCGTGCCCCGCGGGCCGCAGCACGAGCTCGTAGAGCAGCGCGCCGAGGTAGCTCTTGCCGGCGCCGCAATCGACGACGACCGGCTCCCCGTGACGCGCGATCGCGTCGTCGAGGGCCGGCCGTAGCAGCTGGACGAGGTGGCGGATCTGCTTGAGCTTGCGCCGCGCGTCGGCGTTGAGGTGGCCTTCGCGCGTCAGCAGGTGGAGATCCTGCAGCAGCTCGATCGACATCCCCTGCGGGACCTCGGGATCGGTGCGTGGATCGTGCTTCACGCGCGCAGTCTAGCCTGCAAACGCTAGGTCGCCGGCACGATCGCCGGCCGTCGCTCCGGGTTGACGAGCGCCATGACTCCGCCGACCACGCCGGCGGTGCCGGTGATCAGCAGCAGCGTCAGGCCGATCCCCGCGTCGCCCTCGGCCGCGCTCTTGAGCAGCGCGGCGATCGCGAGCCCGATCAAGCCGACGACCAGCGCCAGCGCCCCGGCGCCGCGCCCGAACTTCTTGCGGGCGACCCCGAGGCCGCCGAGCAGCGCGAGCACCGCGGCGGGCGCGAAGATCGCCATGACGAGACCCTTGATCTGACCGATACCGTCCTTGGCCTTGTCGACGTCGACGCTCGGTGCCTCGGCGCGCTCGGCCGCCTGGTCGACCGCGCTGCCGACCTGGTCGAGGCCCTTGACGATCTGGTACGCGCTCGCGGTGCCCTTGAAGTCCGCGCGATGCACGGACACGAGCGGGAGAAAGAACGCGAGGATGCCGAGGATGCCGCCGACGAGAACGATGAGCTTGCTTGCCTTCATGTGAGAGACCTCCGTATGGAGGCCTCGCCGATTGCAGCCGGAGGGCCAGCGCAAGGCCGCGAAGTCCCGCGACGACGCGTGTCCGCACGGACCCAGCTGGCACGTGCGATGGGTCCGGCGAGCTCAGAACAGCAGGCTCGACTGGAACGGGTGCCGCTTGAACCGCGCCGCGTACGCCGGCGTGCCGCTGCCCCACGACGCGCCGAGGCCGACGACCACGGTCAGCGCGCGGTCGGGCGCCGCCATCGGCGCGGTCGTGCGCGCCAGGCTGTCGAGCGTGGACCACCGCGAGCTGGTGACGCGCACGAAGAACCGCGACTCGGCGAGCAACGTCGAGCTCGGCGCGTCGCCGCCGCCGCGCAGGCGCAGCGCGGCGCCGAAGCCGAACGCGGTCGGATCCGCGGCGGCCATGCCGTCGTTCCACCACGCGCGCTCGACGATCGCGTGCAGCTCGAGGCCGAGCTCGCAGTCGCGCGGCTCGACGAGCGAACGCACCATGCGATCGAGCACGCGCAGCCGCGCGCTGCCGCCGAGCACGAACGCGCGCACGCCGTCGGTGTCGAGGCTCCAGCGCGCCGAGCCTTCGGCCGCGAGCCCGAAGCGGCCGTGCCACCAGGCGAGCTCGGCGCCGGCGCCGGCGAGGTCGCGCTGCTGATCGGGCGTGCGCGCTGCCTCGGCGCCGACGAGCGTGACGCCGAGCATCGGCGAGTCTTCGCCATCGGCGAGCGCGATCGAGGACAGCGACAGCAGCACGGCGACGACGGCGGTCTGCTTCACGCCGCCAGTATGCCCGAGCTCGTCGACGATCGATCGTGAAGCTTCGTGAACTAGCGTGACGCGACGCGCAGCGCGGCCTGCCGGCTCCGGAACGCGCGCGTCTTCACCGCGGCGACCGAGATGCCGAGCTCCCTCGCGATCTCGGTCTCGGTGCGGCCCTCGCCGTAGCGCTTCCAGAACACCGCCGGGTACTTGGCGCCGAGTGCGGCGACCGCACGGCCGACCTCGCCCAGCTCGTCGCGCGCGGCGAGCTCGTCGCGCAGATCGCCGGGAGCGGGCGCGCGGTCGAGCAGCGGCGTGCCGTCCTCGGTCGTCGACGAGCTGGCCGGCAGCTCGCGCGACAGCCGGCGCTGCTTGCGCAGGAACATCAGCGCGGCGGTCGCCGTCACGCGGTACAGCCACGTCGTGTAGCGCGACTCGCCGCGGAACGAGTCGCGGTAGCGATGCGCCAGCAGCATCGCGTCCTGGGTGACGTCGTCCGCGTCGTGGTCATCACGGACGTACTTGAGCGCCACCGACCGGACGTAGGCGCGCGTGCGCTCGAGCTCTTGCGAGGTCTGCATCGGCCCTCCTGCTCCCTCCTGTAACGCAAGGGCCAGTCCAGCCCGCCGGACATGCGATTTCGCCTGGTTAGATGCGATCTGGGCCCCCCGATCGTCCAGCAGGCTGGACGTCGTCTAGACAGTTGGACACACTGTTTGCGTGCCTGTCCGTCACGTCCTGGTGGTCGATGCCGATCCCTCCCACGCGATCGAGGCGCTGGCCGGGCTCGACGTCGAGGCGGTGGGGACCGCGCCGGCGGCCCTCGCTCGCGTCGTCGGCTCGGCGTTCGATCTCGTGCTGCTCGATCCGACGCTCGGCGGCGACGACGACGGCGCGCTCGCGCTGCTGCACCGGCTCAGGACGCTCGCGCCCGACACGGTCGTCGTGATCTCGGTGGCAAGGCCGACGGTCGAGTTCACGGTGCGCGCGATGCGCTCGGGCGCGCTCGACGTGCTCGACAAGGCCGCCGACGCCGCGACGATCCGCTCGGCGATCGATCGCGCGATCCAGCACGGCGCGCTCGCGCGCGAGGTCCGCCGGCTGCGCGGCGAGGTCGAGCGCGCGCGGGGCCTCGGCGAGGTGATCGGCGAGTCGCCGCTGATGCGGCAGCTGCTGCAGATGATCGAGCGCGTCGCGGCGAGCGACGCGACCGTGCTGATCGTCGGCGAGAGTGGCACCGGCAAGGAGCTGCTCGCGCGCACGATCCATCGCGTCGGGCCGCGCAAGGACGGCCCGTTCGTCGCGTTCGACTGCTCGGCGCTCGCGCCGACCCTGATCGAGGCCGAGCTGTTCGGTCACGAGAAGGGCGCGTTCACCGGCGCGGCGCGCGCGCGCCGAGGGCTGTTCCGCGAGGCGAACGGCGGCACGATCTTCCTCGACTAGATCGGCGCCATCGACGCGAGCGTGCAGAACAAGCTGCTGCGCGTGCTGCAGGAGCGCGAGATCAAGCCGGTCGGCGGCGACCGGCCGGTGCAGA
>JBLMXA010000965.1:0-4514 GCA_050257515.1 Acidobacteriota bacterium
CCAAGTGACAGGACTTCGACGGATCGAAGGCGCGTCGGGCTCGGTGGTGTCGAAAGTTGAACAGTTTTGCCCCCAAGTCCGCGAAATGTGACCGCGCACACGGATTGCAGAACGGGGGCCCTCGACATGAAGGCCGTCATCCTAGCCGCGGGCTGCGCGACGCGGCTGCGCCCCTACTCCGACGACACGCCGAAGACGCTGCTTCCGGTCGGTGGAGTTCCGATCCTGCGGCGCACGATCACCAGCCTGCTGCGCTGCGGCTTCGACCAGTTCGTGATCGGCACGGGCTACTTGGAGCACATGGTCCGCGAAACGGTTGCCTCGTGGTTCCCCGGCCTCGACGTGACGTTCGTCTACAACAAGGACTTCCGCACCACGAACAACGCGTACTCGCTGCTGCTGTGCCAGCCGCACGTCGAGAACGATGGCTTCATGCTCCTCGACGGCGACGTCGTGTTCGACCTCGCGGTCGCCGAGGAGCTGGTCTCGCGCGGCCCCGACTGCCTCGCGGTCCGCTCGGTCGGCGAGATCGGCCTCGAGGAGGTCAAGGTGATGGCCGACAAGGAGGACCGTGTCCTCGCGATCGGCAAGCACGTGCCGGTGCGCTCGGCGATGGGCGAGTCGGTCGGCATCGAGCTGTTCTCGGCGGCCTCGTCGCGGCGGCTGTTCGCGACGCTCCACGACCGGGTCTCGGTCCAGGGCCTGGTCAACGAGTGGTACGAGGCGGCGTTCCAGCAGGTCATCGACGAAGGGGCGACCCTGTACGGCGTCGACATCGGGTCGATGTATGCGACCGAAATCGATACGATCGAGGACCTGATGGCCGCCAACGCCTGGCTGGCCCAGCGCCCCGCCTTCGACGTCAGCGTCGACGCGGTGCGCATGGCCGTGTGACCCCAGCGACAGGTCACCGTAAGTCAACAACTTCCGGTTGTGCGGCGTTCTGCCCCTTGGCAGGATGCAGCCATGCGGCGGTTTCGCATGGGGATTGCGATCGTGCTCGCCTCCGGGCTGGCGTCCGGCTGCGCGACCGCGACCAAGTCCGGTAGCAACCCGGATGCGAACAACGGGCAGCGCGACTCGAACGGCATGCAGTTCTTCGACGCGCCGAACAACCAGCAGATCGATGCGCCGATGAACACCGGCCCCGACGCGGCGCAGGCGATCACGCTCAGCGAGACGCAGAACGACACGATCAGCTACGGCGGCACCGTCGCGTGCGGCAGCAACCTCACCGGCAGCACCGTCGACAACATCTGGTATCGCGCGTTCCAGCTGTCGGACTACGCGGCGATCTCCGGCGGCCTCCACATCACCGGCGTCAACTTCCTCGTCCAGGACGCGAAGAGCTCGCTCGCGATCACGGTGAAGGTCGGCAGCTACACCGGCGCGCTCGACGGCGCGTCGCTCGACACCACGAAGATCTCGGCGCTCGCGCAGGCGAACACGACCCCGGCCGACACGTCGGGGATGACCGGCGAGATGATCTCGGTGCCGCTCACGGCCGACATCGCCGCCGGCGGCAAGTTCGTCGTCGAGGTCGTCGCGCCGACCATGGACATCGACAGCAACCAGCATGCGCTCTACATCGGCACGACCGCCGCGAACGAGACCCACCCCGGCTACTGGTCGTCGAGCGGCTGCAGCCAGTCGACCCCGGAGACGATGAGCGCGGCGATGGCGAGCGGTCACCTCGTCATCGACGTCGTCGGCACGCACTGATGCCGACGCGCGCGTAGCTGCGCTCGCGATCGGCGGCCAGCTCGGCGAGCCGCGCGGCGAACGCGCCCGCCTCGGCACGCACGCGCGCGTGATTGGTCTCCGCGATGCGGTCGGCGACGTCGCCGCGCGCCGGCACCGCGCCGCCGACGAGGAGCTGCGCCTGGCGTGCGAGATCGGCGACCGGCGGAGCACCGCGCACGCTGTCGAGCAGCGCGAGCGGCACGAGCTGGAGCAGCGGGTCCGGCGCGCGCCGCAGGTGGGGAACGAGGCGCGCGGGCGTCGCGAGATCGGGCGCGGCGTCGGGGTGGAAGTCGGCGACGCCGGCACCGGCGATCGCGGCGACCACGCGATCGCGCACCGCGCGCAGCTCGCGCGGGTCTCCGGAAAACTCTGGCGCGACGATCATCGCGACGCGCGTGCCGGGACGCGCGAGCGCCGCGACCGCCGCGGCGATCCACGCGTCGAGCGCGGGGTGTCCCCACAGGATCTCGACCGCGAGCTCGCCGCCGTCGCGGGCCGCCCGCGCCCACGGGCACAGCTCGTAGGCCTCGACGATCTCGACGAGATAGCGGTCGAGCAGGCGCAGGACCTCGGCCGAGCGTGCATCCACCGCAACCACTGTAGCGCCGTCGTGTCATCTTGAGGGCGTGAAGCTGATCGTGGTGGCGATGCTCGCCTCGGCGCCCGCGTGGGCGGATCCGGCGGAGCGCTGCGCCGCCGGCGTCGCGTTCGAGCAGAAGGGCGACCTGTCGCGCGCCGCGCTCTACCTCGAGGGCTGCGACGATGCCCAGCTCGCGCCCGAGCTCGCCGATGCGGTCGGCCGCGCGTCGCGCGAGCTGCACAAGAAGCTCGACGCGAGCGACCTCGCGGTCGTCGACGTGATCTCGAAGCCCGCCGGCCTCGACGCGACGATCGACGCGCTGCCGGGCGAGCACTTCACGACGCCCGCGACGCTGTACGTGCCCGCGGGCCACCACGCGCTCACGGTCGGCGGCACGACCGTCACGGTCGACACCAAGCCGCGCGCGCGCTCGCCGGTGCTCGTCGATCGCCACGTGCCGCCCGCGCCGCCGCCGCAGGATCACCGCGTCGACTTCAACGAGGGCGGCGGCGGGCCGGAGGCCGAGCAGCAGGTCGCGCCGCCGCCGGACCAGAAGCATCCGCCGCTGACGCCGTGCAAGTACTCCAACAGCTGCACCGAGGCCGGCTCGGCGATCGACGATCCGCTCGCCGAGCACGCGTCGCCGCCGCCGGAGTACCCGGCGGTCGCGATGGAGCTGCGCGCGGGCGCGGCGTACGCGAGCGCGCTCGAGCCATCGATCGGGGGCGTGTTCGCGATGCGGCTCGGGGAGGCTGAGCCGCATCCGTGGGTCGCGTGGGGTCGCCTCGGCTGGAGCCGCCGGCCCGACGCGAAGTCGTGGGGTGGCTCGATCGAGGGCACCGAAGCGATCGAGAAGGTGATCGCCGCGGCCGACACCGCGTGGCTCGCGCTCGGCGCGGGGTTCACGCAGGACACGTACGGCGGCGTCGGCGCGTCCGCGCTCGTCGAGCTGTCGCTGCGGCGGCTGCCGATCACGCTCGGCGCGCAGTACGAGCAGAGCTTCGAGACGAGCTCGATGGGCACGCTACCGCACGTGTTCGTGCTCGAGCTCGGCGGCGGCTGGCGCGATCACTGAATCACGAGGCCCAGCGCGTCGTCCCAGCGCGCGACGCGATCGCCGGTGGCGACGCGCGCCCAGGCGAAGCGCGCGACGAGCTCGCGCGGCGTGCACGGTTGCGGCGAGGCGACGATCCCCGCGCCGGCCGCGAGCAGCCCGCACAGCTCGTCGCCGCGGTAGCGCGCGCGCACCTTCGAGAACGGGATCGAGCCGTGCAGCTTCGCGAGCTTGCCGCCGGCCTCCTCGAGCAGCAGCAGGTGATGGCGGTAGCGCGGCGTCGGCACGCCGAGCAGCCGCTGCAGCAGCACCTGCGTCGCGGTGCTCGGCGCGATGTCGCGGCCGCGCACGACGTCGGTGACGCCGGCGGCCGCGTCGTCGACGACGACCGCGAGCTGATACGCGATCGCGCCGTCGCGGCGGCGCACGACCGGGTCACCCATCTCGAGCGCCGGCGTCTGCGACAGGTCGAGGCCGGCATCGTCGACGAGCTCGACGCGGTCGTCGGGCAGCCGCGCGCGCAGCGCGTCGTCGACCGCGCGCCAGCCGCCGGACGGCAGCGGGCGATCGCGGCACGTGTTGTCGTACGCCCAGCCGCCGTCGGGCGCGCGGCGGCCACCCGCACGCGCGGCGCGGCTGCACGTGCACGGATACAGCCGGCCCGCGGCGGCGAGCCGGTCGAGCGCGGCCTCGTGCGCGGCGGCGCGCTCGGACTGGGTGACGACCTCGTCCCAGTCGAGCCCGAGCTCGGCGAGCGCGTCGACGAGCGAGCGCGCGTGCTCGGCGCGCACGCGGTCGCGATCGAGATCCTCGAGCCGCAGCAGCACGCGGCCGCCGCGCGAGCGCGCGTCGAGCCACACGAGCAGCGCCGACAGCAGCGTGCCGGGATGAGCCTCTCCGGTCGTCGAGGGCGCGAAGCGGCCGAGCACGTTCGCAGGATACAGTGTTGCTGTCACGCCGGCCGGCGCTGCCGCCTAACATGGGCATGAGGACAGCGATCACGGCCGCGCTGGTCGCGGTGGCCGCGTGCCACGGCGATCCCGATCTGCCGGTGCCACCCGTCCACACGCGAGTCACCGGGAACTACTGCAACCTCGGCGTGTTCACGCCCGAGCAGTGGGCGCGCCACAAGCAGCT
>JBLMXA010000966.1:0-8301 GCA_050257515.1 Acidobacteriota bacterium
TCGACGCCAACGCCGTGCTGATCGATCCGCCGACGCTGCGCGAGCCCGCGTTCGTCGCGGTGCGCCATCACTTCGTGCGCGCGCCGAACGCGCGCCTCGAGTGATCAGCGCCCCTGCGTCATCTTGAGCATCACGAGCGGCGTCTTGAAGATGATGCCGAGCTCGGTACGCAGGTACGTGTCGAAGCGCTCGAGCGACGCGGTGTACGCGAGGTCGTAGAGCAGCTTGATCCGCATGTCGTCGGCGAGCGAGCCCTTCGTCTCCTCGAGGCCCCACGGGTTCTGCAGCGTCGAGGCGAGCTTGCCGATCTCGCTGCCCTCGGGGATGGAGCCCGTGTAGCCGAGCGAGATCTGCGCGAGCCCGGTGATGCCGGGCTTGACGTCGCGCATCCGCTCCTCGAACAGCGGGATCGCGTACGACAGGTTCTGCAACAGCTCGGGCCGCTCGGGCCGCGGCCCGACGAGGCTCATCTTGCCGCGCAGCACGTCCCAGAACTGGGGCAGCTCGTCGAGCCGCGACTTGCGCAAGAACCTGCCGACCCGCGTGACCCGCGGATCGTCCGCGCCGGCGACCACGACCCCGGTCTTCGCCTCGGCGTCCGGGATCATGGTGCGGAACTTGTGCATGTCGAACTCGTCGAACTGCAGCTTCTTGATCCCGTTCTCGTTCGAGATCTTGCGCAGACTCCCGGCCCGCCGCTGGCGGAACAGGATCGGCCCCGGCGAGTCGAGGTAGATCGCGGCGGCGATCACGGGGATCAGCGGCGCCGCGACCGCGAGCCCGAGGGCGGCGCCCATGATGTCGATCGCCCGCTTGGCGATGCGAACCGTGCGCTGCATGGCCCAACGTACCACGCGCATTCGGGGGCTGGTATGTTGTGGAGGCGATGGCGTCTCCGATCCGGCTCACCGTGCCAGGAACGTTGCGCTACCGCTCGATCGCCGTGCGCGTCGTGGCAGAAGCGGCACGCCTCGTGTCGTGCTCGCCGGTGCGCGACCCGAGCGATCCGCTCGCGCACGACGTGCGCGATCCGTTCGACACCGCGGTCGTGTCGGCGTTCGCCGAGATCTTCAATAACGTCGCGATTCATGCGTACCAGCGCAGAGGTGGCGGCACGATCGAGATCGCGATCACCCCGCTCGACCGCGAGCTGGTGATCGAGGTGAAGGATCACGGCACGCCGTTCGATATCGAGGGGGTAGCGCCACTCCCGACGGAGCTCGATGACGACTCGTTGCCCGAGGGCGGAATGGGCATCCACATTGCCAAGACCATGCTCGACGAGATGACGTACGAGCCCGGCCCCCCGAACCTGTGGCGCTTGTGCAAGCGCTTGCCCGCCGCTCGCGCGGCGTCCCAGAGGAGCTAGCCGTGCCATCTCCAGCATTCGACGTCCATCGCAGCGATTCCGAGACCCGGCTGGTGGTGCGCGGCTCGCTCGACATCAACACCGCGCCGCAGCTGGCCGAGGAGATCGACCGCATCGTCGCGGCGAGGCCGAAGAAGGTCGCGTGCGACCTGTCGGGGCTCGAGCTGATCGACAGCTCGGGCGTCGCCGCGCTCGTCAAGCTCTACAAGGCCGTGCGCGGTGCGGGCGGCGCGGTCGCGATCACCGGCGCGCGCGATCAGCCGCTCGCGATCTTCAAGCTGCTGCGCATGGACAAGGTCTTCAACCTCTAGAGGCCGTGACGCTGCGCGTCCTCGCGATCACCAAGATCTTCCCGAACGCCGCCGAACCGCTGTCGGCGCCGTTCAACCGCCAGCAGTTCGCGGCGCTGCGCGAGCACTGCGAGCTGGAGGTGATGGCGACGATCCCGTGGTTTCCCGGCGCCGGCTGGATGGGCAAGTGGTCGACGGCCGGCAAGGTCGCCCGCGTGCCGGCACGCGAGACGATCGCGGGCCTCGAGGTGGTGCACCCGCGCACGCTGTTCGTGCCGCGCCTCGCCCACGCGACGTGGGGCCCGCTGTACGCGGCGTCGATCGCCCCGGTCATCCTCTCGTCCTACCGCGGCAAGATCGATGTCGTCCTCGGCTCGTGGGCGTACCCCGACGGCTTCGCCGCCGTGATCGCCGCGCGGCTGCTCGGCGTGCCGGCCGTGATCAAGCTGCACGGCTCCGACATCAACCTGATCGCGAAGCTGCCGGGGCCGCGCCGGCTGCTCGAGTGGGCGCTGCCGCGCGCGGCGCGCGTGGTCGCGGTGAGCCGCCCGCTCGCCGACGAGGTGGTCGCGCTCGGCGTCGCGCGCGACAAGGTGTCGATCGTGCTGAACGGCGTCGACGCCGGGCTGTTCCGGCCGCGCGACCGTGCGGCCGCGCGCGCCGAGCTCGGGCTGGCCGCGGCGCCGCTCGCGGTCTACGCCGGCAACCTCAAGCCGGAGAAGGGCGTGCTCGATCTCGCCGCGGCGTGGGCCCTGGTCGCACGCCAGGCCCCGGAGGCGACGCTCGCCGTGATCGGCGCCGGCGCGCTCGCGGACGAGCTCGCCGCGCGCGTCGGGCCGACGGTGAGGCTCGTCGGCGCGCAACCGTTCGATCGGGTGCCGGTCTGGATGGCCGCCGCCGACGTGATCGTGCTGCCGAGCCACGTCGAGGGCACGCCGAACGTCGTGCTCGAGGCGCTCGCGAGCGGCCGCCGGGTCGTCGCGACCGCGGTCGGCGGCGTGCCCGATCTGATCACGTCACCGGTGCTGGGCACGCTCGTGCCGCCGCGCGATCCCGAGGCGCTCGCCGGTGCGCTCGTGCAAGCGTTGCGCAGTTCCTACGACCCCGCCGAGGTCGCACGGCACGGTGCGCGCGGCGGGTGGGCGGCGTCGGCAGCGGCGCTGCACGACGTGCTCGTCGCCGCCTCGCGATGCTACGGTCCAGGAGCATGAGCCCCCGCGAGCGCGCCAGCGACGACTGGTACGAGTCGGAGGAGCCGACCCGCGTCGGGATGATCGAGGAGATCCAGCGGATCCGGAGGCGCACTCGCACCCACCCGTTCCGCGTGATCGCGCTCGCGGCGGTGATCACGGCAGCGATCATGTACAAGCTCGCGACGCGGCCTCAGCACTTCGAGGCCGAGATCGTGCTCGCCCTCACCGAGGGCTCACTGTCGGCGAAGCACAACGGCCTGCCGGTCGACCAGCTGCGCCAGTTCGTCGACGGCGTGCTGATCCCCGACGCGAAGCTCAAGGACCTGATCGAGCGCCGCGACCTGTATCGCCTGCGCGACAAGCTCGGCATGGAATATGCGATCGAGCAGCTGCGCGGACAGATGGACGTGCAGATCTGGAAGAACTCGTTCGTGTACTTCGACGAGGACGCCGCGAACGCCGAGCACTCGGCGCGCATCGGCATCACGATCGCCGACAGCGATGCCGATCGCGCCGTCGAGCTCGCGCACGACATCGCGCAGATCGTGATCGAGTCCTCGCGCGAGAACCGCGAGCAGCTCAACGACACGCTCGCGGCCGAGATCGAGCGCCGCCGCGAGGGCCTCACGCACCGCCTCGACGTGCTCGCGCGCACGGCGGCCATGAAGGCGGACGCGCTGACCGAGGCGCAGAAGCAGCAGGAGAACGATCTCGCGCAGGCGCTCGCGCTCGAGCTCAACGAGATCGCGCGCGAGCAGAAGCGCATCGACACCGACCTCGCCGCGATCGCCGGCAGCCGCGACGCGCTCGCCGATCGCATCGCCGCCGCCGGCCTCGACACCCGGATCTCGATCGTCGAGGACACGCGGCCCGACCGCCCCGAGCACCGCGGCTTCATCCTCGCGATGATCGCGGTGGTCGTCGGCCTCGGCTCGCTGCTCGGCAGCGCGCTGCTCGTCGGCGCGTTCGACTCCCGCATCCACGACACGGATGACGTCACGCGCCTCGGACTCCCGGTGCTCGGCCATGTACCCGGATTCGCAGGCGACACCGTCGGGTCGCTGGCCTCACGTGGCGTGACGCGCCGTCGTGTACCATCAATTTCGTAAATGGCGCTCTCCCCCGTGACCCCACGCGACCGCCTGCAGCGTCTGGTCGATCTCGGCAAGAAGACGCTGAGGTACTGGTGGCTGATCGCGGTGTTCGCCGTGGTCGGCGGGGCGCTGTCGCTGGTGTTCGCGCTGACGCGGGCGCGCAACTACCAGTCCTACGCGGTGCTGTTCTACCAGGAGCGCATCCAGTCGAGCCTGCTGTCCAACCGCGAGGAGCAGGTGCAGCGCAACATCGGCGACCGCTATCGCGAGCTGCTGCTCGCGCGCGGCCAGCTCGAGCAGATCATCGCCGATCCGAAGCTGAACGCGTACCCCGACATCAAGGACCCCGAGCTCGCGATCGACAAGCTGCGCACCGCGATCCGGTTCGAGTCGCGCGGCGCGAACGCGTTCCGCATCAACTACACCGACGTCGATCCCGACCGCGCGAAGGCGGTCACCGAGAAGCTGACGAAGCTGCTGCAGGACAAGGACGAGGCGCTGCGCAACGAGCAGGCGCAGGCGACCGTCAACTTCGCGACGACGCAGAAGGAAGAGGCCGGCGCCGAGCTGCGCAAGCGCGAGCAGGGGCTCGCGGAGTTCCTCGCGAAGCACCCGGAGTTCGCCCAGGATCCGAACCAGCAAGGCGAGGGCGCGTCGATCCGCGCGATCCGCAACCAGAAGGCGCAGCCGACCGGCAACCCGCGGTTGTACGCGCTCGAGCGCCAGCGCCAGCGCATCGAGGCGCGCCTCGACGCACCGCCGGATGCGCCGCCCGTGCGCATCCCCGCACCGCCGTCGCCCGAGAAGATCGCCGCCGACGCCGCGGTCGCCGAGGCGCAGCGCGAGCTGTCGTCGGCCAAGCGCGACCTCGAGGATGCGATGTCGAAGTACACCGACCGTCACCCGGCGGTGATCAAGGCGCAGGAGCGCGTCGCCTCCGCGCAGCAGCGGCTGCGCACCGCGGAGGCCGCGGTGCCGCCCGACATCGAGACGCCGATCGCGCCCGCGACGCCGGCGGACCGCACGAAGCTGCAGAAGGAGCTCTCGCAGCTCGAGTCGCAGATCTCCGATCTTCAGAAGGCGCAGGGCAAGGGCAGCGCGGTGCCGGCGGTCGACGCGACGACGAACTGGGTCGTCCAGCTCGAGACCCAGCACGCCGACCTCCGGCGCGCGGTCAACGAGCAGCGCGAGCGCGTCGAGTCGCTCGCCGACAGCGTGTTCCGCGCGCAGATGGACGCGAACCAGAAGTCGGCCGAGACCGGCGGCCAGCTCAGCGTCGTCGACCCGGCGTTCAAGCCGGGCAAGCCGACCGGACCCGGCAAGACGATCTTCCTGCTCGCCGGCGTGGTGCTGTTCCTCGCGCTCGGCGGCGGCCTCGCGATCGGCATGGCCGTGCTCGACGATCGCGTGTATCGCCGCGCCGACGTCGACCAGCTCGGGATCGCGGTGCTCGCCGTGATCCCGCGCGCGAAGAAGCCGAGCAAGCGAGCGATCATGAAGGAGGGCACGTGAGCACGCCGAAGCGTCCGCAGGGGCCCGGGGCGCGCGCGCCGCTGCCGCTCGTCACGCAGCCGATGATCCCGATCGCCGACGAGACCGCGCAGCAGACGCGGATCGATCCGCTCGGCGCCGCGGTGTTCGGCAAGCCGACCGCGCTGGTCGCGGCGCAACCCAGGCCGGTGCCTGCCGGGCCGGCGCCCGAGATCGGGCTGACGCAGCACCATCTGCCGCCCGACGAGGATCCCGATCCGCGGCTCACGCTCGTGATCGATCCCGACTCCGAGCGCGCCGCGCAGTTCCGCGTGCTGCGCCATCACCTGCTCGAGCTCGGGCGCCCGCAGGTCATCGTCGTGTCGAGCCCGCAGCCGCGCGAGGGCAAGACGACGGTCGCGCTCAACCTCGCGCTCGCGCTCGCCGAGTGCGGCCGCGCGAAGGTGCTGCTCGCCGAGACGCACGTGCGGCGGCCGCAGCTCGCGAACGTGTTCAAGGTGATCCCGCCGTGGTGCTTTGCCGAGCAGCTCGCCGCCCACCGCAGCCAGCCGATGTTGCCGTGGAGCTTCGTCGAGATCCCCCAGCTGTGGCTGCACGTCGCGGCGATCAACCCGCGCATCGACAAGGTCCAGCTGCTGGACGCGCCGGCGTTCGCGATCGCGATGGAGCGGCTGCGGCTCGCCGGCTACGACCACGTCGTCGTCGATGCGCCGCCGGTGCTCGGCTCCGCCGACGTCAACCTGATGTCCGACGCCGCCGACGGCGTGCTGCTCGCGCTGCACGTCCGCACGACGACGTCGCGCGATCTGCGCAAGGCCGTCGACCAGCTCGGTCACGGCAAGGTCGTCGGCACCGTCCTCGTCGAATAATGATACAAGCAGCGGATGCACCGCTGGCTCGTGATCTGCCTGGCGCTCGCCGCCTGTCACAAGGACAAGTCGTCGTCTTCGTCGCCCACGTCGGGACCCGGGGCGCCGGCGTCGACCGCCGAGCTCGACGCGCTGTGGGCGAAGGCGCCCGACAACGCGATGGTCGGGTTCGTCGCGTCGCCGCGTGCGATCGAGATGATGGAGCACGCGTGGCACGACGTGCACGCGTTCCTGAAGACGATCCCGCAGTTCGCGCCCGTCGACCAGGAGATGACGGCCGAGCTCGCGAAGATCGGCCTCGCGCCCGACTTCACGTTCGCCGACGTCGGCATCGGCCCGGCGAAGGGCGGCGCGGTGTTCGTCGCCGACGACGGCAAGGCGATGTTCGCGATCATCCCGGTCGTCGATCGCGACAAGTTCGTCGCGAAAGCGAAGGGCACGAAGGGTGCGGACTTCGACAAGTTCGAGAAGAACGTGTGCAAGCCGATCGATGGTGGCTTCTACGCGTGCGCCGACACCGCGGAGCTGTTCGGGCGGTTCGGCAAGGGCAACCTGCGCAGCGGCCTCGATGTCGTCAAGGCGCGCGGCGACCTCGAGTTCGTCGTCACCCAGCCGGCGAAGGCCGCGGGCGTCGCGCAGCTCGCGCGCGGCCAGGTCGTCGTGCGCGGCACGTACAGCGGCGTGCCCTCGCTCCTCACGTCGAAGCTCGGCGCGCCGCACGGCGTGAACGTCGATGCCTCGCACTCGTCGGGGTTCGCGAGCATCGACTTCCGGCCGATGCTCGACGGCGTACCCGACGTGCCGATCGTCGAGGGCGTCTCGGCGGCGCAGGTCGTGAAGTCGATCGGCGGGCCGCTGACCGTCAAGATCTCTGCCGGCGACTTCGCGTTCGAGGCGCGGCTGCCGCTCGCCGACACCGCACCCGCGAAGGCACTGATCGAGCACTGCGGCGACCTGCCGCCCGCGCTCGGCGCCAAGCTCGACGGCGGCGCCTGCCGCCTGCCGGTGCCGCAGATGAACGTCGACGTCGTCGCGTCGATCGACGGCAAGGATCTGAAGCTCGCCAGCAAGGCAGGCGCGGGCTCGCCCGCCACCGTCGCGCCGAGCGCCGCCGCCGCCGAGCTCGCGAAGGGCGCGTGGTCGGCGGTGTTCTGGGGCCGCGGCACGATCCTCGCGCCGACGCCCGCGCAGGGAATGTCGCCGTGGCAGCAGATGCCCGACGAGGCGGCGACGATCATCCGCGTGCTCGCGATGTTCAACGAGCTCGGCATCGGCGTGCGGGTCGACGGCGACACGCTGTCGTGGGTGTGGACGCTGCGCACCGGCTGGGCGAACCCCGACGACGTCGTCGCCAAGCTCGTCGCGATCGATCCGCAGCAGGTCGTCGCCGGCAAGGGCGCCGAGCTCGGCAAGGCGATCGCCGACGCGTCGCCAGGCTCGCCGTTCGCCGCCGACTACAAGAGCGGCTACGGCGGCCTGATGGTGCCGACGGCGATCGTCGGCATGATGGCGGCGGTCGCGGTGCCCGCGTTCATGAGCTACATGAGCGCGAGCAAGCGCGGACCGATGGACGGCGAGGATCCGGGCGGGCCCGTGCACGTCGAGGAACCCTAGCGCGCGCAGCGCGCGGCGAGCTCGAGCAGCTCGCGCCGCGCCGCCTCCCACGCCGCCTCGTCGCGCGGCCACGCCGCGTCGGCGCGATCGGGCGCGTCGGCGAGCGCGCGCGGGATCATGCGCTGCGCGATGCGGTCGGTGCCGGCGCGATCGCAGCGCCCGGCGATCTCGAGCAGCGCGCGATCCTCGAGCCCGCGGCGCAGCGCCTCGAGCCGCAGCGTCGGCACGCAGCCCGGCCACGCGAGCACGCCGTCGAGGTTGCCGTGATCGTCGCCGCTGTCGAAGCTGACCGCGTCCTTCGCGGCGTCGACCGCGCCGTGCTTGTTGTACTTGTCCTGCCAGTACAGCGCGTTCCACGCGTACCAGAGCGGGATCTTGTAG
>JBLMXA010000967.1:0-19707 GCA_050257515.1 Acidobacteriota bacterium
CTTGATGAACTTCGCGAGCTGGGTCTTGATGGTCTGCTTGAGCGCGCTCGGCGTGTCGCCCGCGGCGTGGAGGTCGCCGACGAGCGGCATCGTGATCGTGCCATCCGGACGGATCGTGCCCTCGGTGTTGAGGTCCTTCTCGCCCCACACGTTGATGCTCAGGACGTCGCCGACGCCGAGCACGATCTCCTTGTTCCGCGGGTCCGGTTCGTGTGCGTAGGTGTCCGGTCCCGGGAGCTGGGCATGGCAGGCGAACAGGACCACGACGATCGGAGCTAGCCGCATCGCTGCGACTATTCCGTGGCCGGCGCGGGTTTACAAGTGTGCGCCCGCGCCTCAGTGGCCGCTCCGTTGCTCAGTTGTTGTTGCCGCGCCCGTTGCAGCCGCCCTGCTGGCCGGAGTAGCAGTTCGCCTGCGGGGTGTAGAGGATCAGCTCCTCGACCTCCTTGGGCGTGTCCGGATATTTCGTGCAGCGCGACACGATGAAGATCTTGTTGTTGATGTCGAGCGCGAGGTTGTTCGGGGTGGGGTCGACCTCGTCGTCGTCGTCGCGCAGGTAGACCTCGAAGTCGTCGACGCCGTCGTTGTCGAGGTCGTGGCTGAACGCGGTGTCGCCGAGCCAGCTCGGCTGCGTGCAGGTCGCGTCGGCGGTCGTGCACAGCGAGCCGTTCCAGCTCGAGTAGTTGTTGACGACCGTGTTGTGCGACGCGATCAACCCCGCCTCGGCGCAGTACAGCGCGGCGAGGCCGTTGCGCTCGAGGTCGGTCGACTTGTTCGACCCCATCTGCATCGACACCAGCACCGCGGCACCCGCGAGCAGGGCCGAGATGATGATCATCGTGACGAGCATCGCGCTACCACGCTGGAGTTGGCGGGTCATGGAGAGCCTCCGAGGTTCCGGATCTCGACCGTCGAGCTCAGCACGCGACGGCGGTAGTTGTCGGTCCCTGTTGCCGCGGAGTGATCCTCCGCAGCGGGGCGCCGGAACGCGCCGGTGCCGCCCTGCAGCGCCTGCTTCGTGAGCGCGATGATCGTCAGCCGCGCGGCGCGCAGCGAGCCGACCTTCGCGCCGTTGCCGAGCGAGTACTCCCAGTAGTCGACGGCGCTCGCCGGCGAAGCGCCGGTGTCGTCGATGCCGAGCGCGACCTGCAAGTCCTCGACGTTCTCGGCGAGCGGCTCGGGCTGGTACGTCGTGCCGTCGTCGTCGGGATCCATGAACAGCACGTTCGTGCCGAAGCTCTGCGCGTTCGTCGTGTCGACGAAGAACTCCGCGCGCAGCACGCGCACGACCAGCGAGTTCATCGCCAGCGTGTAGTTGAACTCCGAGCACCCGCTCGGCGCGAACGTGATGATGCCCTGGGTGCCCGCGCCCATCGTCACGCCGGTGACGGTGACGATGTCGCCCTTCGCGAGATCGCTGATCATGAGCTGATCGCCCGCGCTGATCGCGGTCGCGTCGGTCAGCGTGAGCGACGTCATGCCCTTGGTGTAGTCGGTGCGGGTCGACGTCACGACGCCGCCGGACGCGAACACGACGCGCAGGATGTCGGGGCCGATCGTCGAGTTCGTCACCGCGACGCCGGCGGTGCCGATCGGCGCGGCGCACAGCGAGCTCGCCGGCGGCGCGTAGCACGTGCACGTCAGATCGTCTCGGATCACGCCGGTCTGCTGGACCGCCGGACTCGCGCTGCGGATCGCGTCGGAGATGAAGTCCATCGCGCCGCGCGCGTTGTCCTCGGCGCCGATCGCCTGGCGCTGCTCGCGGAAGCCCTGGTTCATCGACACCGCGACCGACAGCACGCCGGCGACGGCGAGCGAGAAGATCACGAGCGAGATCATCAGCTCGACGAGCGTGAAGCCGGCCTGCGCGCGCCTCATAGCCCCC
Source organism: Acidobacteriota bacterium (assembly GCA_050257515.1). Classification (GTDB taxonomy): domain Bacteria; phylum Myxococcota_A; class Polyangia; order Haliangiales; family Haliangiaceae; genus JABFXX01. Next base: position 1,886 of record JBLMXA010000967.1, read on the forward strand.
TCAGCGACCGCATGGTCACGCAGCGCACGGTCGTCGACGGGGTCGCCGGGCACGTCGTCACGGCTCCGCCTCCGTCGTCCATCCAGCTCACCGACACGTTGTACGTGATGTACGCGGTCCCGACCGTCCAGGTCCACGACCGCGTGTAGATGCTGGTGGTCTGGCCGGTGACGCCCTGGGCGTCCACCGCCGTGGTATCGGCGCCGGTGCCCGAGGCCGCGAGCGTCTGCGTGCGCAGCGCCTCCATCTGGCTCTCCGCGAGCACGGAGGCCTCCGTCGTGTGACGCGCCGCGGTCGCGTCGCGCGTCTCGACCGTGATCAAGCCGACGACGCCCATCACCGCGATCGCGGTCAGCACGAGCGCGATCATCACCTCGATCATCGTGAAGCCGGCCTGCGCCGGGTGCGTCACTCGGTGCGTAGCCATAGCTGCCGTTGGACCGGGTTCGGGTTGACGTACGTGACGGTCGGGCCAGCCGTGGTCAGCGCGCTGGTCCCGATCTGCTGGTTCGTGCTGCCCGACGACGCGTACAGCGTCGTGCCGTTGTTCGCGACCGAGCTCGCGCCGCTCTGGATCCCGGTGCCGGTCACCGCGATCACGGGGCTGCCCGCCGACGGCGTCGAGATCCCGGCGACGTTGACCGAGTACAGGAAGCCGGTCGAGCCCGAGCTCGTGCCGTACGACGCGTTGTTCGCCGACGACGTGTCGGTCGTGAAGAACACCTGGGTGCCGACGACGGTCGCCTCGGAGTAGCTGCGCTCGCTCGCCGCGGTGTTGAGCGCGACCTTGAACAGGATGTCGGGGCGGGTCTGGTTCTCGTTGAACGTCGCGTCGGCGACCGGCGAGCTCAGCGATACCGCCAGGCCGTAGTGCGACTTGCCGCTCGCGAGGTTCTGGCCCCAGCCGGTGTTGCCCGAGACGTCGGCGTAGCCGCCCTCCGCGAACACCGCGAACATGATGTTGCCGTTGTTGTAGATCGCCGGCGGCGCGCCGATCGGATGGTAGTCCTCGGAGAAGCTGAACAGCGGCTTGCCGGTCGTCCCGGTCGGCGTCGCGCCGAGCACGCCGGTCGCGTTGAGGTAGCTGCCGCTGCCGGACGTCACGTAGTTCGTGCCGTCGCTCTTGAGCTCCCACAGGTCGCCGTAGAGGTCGCCGAACGTCAGGTAGTCGAAGTACGCGTTGCCGCCGTGGTCGGTCTTGTCGACGATCGTGACGCCGCCCGGGATGCCGCTCGACGGCAGCGCCGTGTCGCCGGCCGTGCGCACCGACGGGTACGGATACGCCCACTGCCACGCGACCGCGCCGGTCTCGACGTTGATCGCGGTGAGGACGACGCCGTTCGAGCCGGTGCCGCCGTTGTTGGTCTCGTAGATCGCCAGGTTCGTGGTCGTCGTGCCGATCGTCGTGCTGCCCATCGCCGCGATCAGGCCGACGCCGAGCTCGTACGTCTTGCGGAGCGTCGGCGACGGCGTCGCGTACTCCCACAGCACCTTCGGCGCCGTCGGGTCGGAGATGTCCATCGCGTAGACCGCGGGCTGCGCGTTCGTCGTCGACGTCGCGTCACCGCTGCCGGTCTGGAACGTCAGGATCGTGCGCCAGCACGAGCCGCCCGCCGGCGTGCACGTCGCGAACTTGCCCTGCATGTCGACGACGCGCGGCGATCCGTCGACGCGCGCGTTGTTGTAGCGGAGGTTCGGCAGGTTGACGCGCGGGATGAACGCCCACAGCTCCTTGCCGATGTTGCCGCTGCACACGCCGATCGTGTTGTCGGCGCACACCGCGTGCAGCATGCCGTCGGTCGCGCCGAAGTACGCGACGGTCGGGCGCAGGCCAGCGACGACCGTGCTCGCGCCGATCACCGCCGCGGTCGACCGGTCGACGCCGCCGAGCTTGGGCTTGTAGCTGCCGCTCGAGTTGTCGCCGGCGATCACGCGATCGATCAGCGTCTTCTGGTCGGAGGTGAGCGTCGTGCCGGTCGAGCTCGTGACCGTGCCGGTCGCGAGCAGCAGCTCGCCGAGCGTCGTGTTCGTGCCCGCCGCGTTCTTGATCGTCGCGCTGACGTTCGACTCGTTGAACAGGATCGTCGTCGCGGCGGTCGTCGACGTCGCGTCGTTGTTGTTCGTGAAGATCGTGCGCGTCGAGCCGTCGTACGAGCCCGACGAGGTGGTCGAGAAGCTCATCGACGCGAGCTGGGTCGCGGCATCGAAGATGAACGACGCCGACTCCGACGAGAACTGCGTCGCGCTCGTGCCGATGCCGGTGTCCCGGATCGCGCGGAAGTGGCCCTGCTGGCCGGGGAACGTGAACACACCGACGTCGTCGTGCGTGTAGATGCCGGGGAACGTGCGCGGCACCTGGTACGTCGTCGTCGACGTGCCGATCGTGTACGACACGTAGTTGTACTCGTAGCTGCCCTGCACGAGCGCCGGGTTGCCGTTGATGATGAACGGCACCGGCGAGCTGCGCGTGATCTCCTTCTGCGCCGGCGTGAGCTCCGTGGTCAGCGGCGGCGTCGCGATCAGCGCCGACAACACCATGCGCAGCTGCGCGGCCTGGCCGTTCTGCGTGATGTTCTGGCCGGGCGCGTAGAACACGATGCCGTTGTTGACGTCGTTCTGGTAGCGGCCGTAGACGTAGATGTCGTCGACGTCGTCGTCGGGCACGAACACCGACCCGTTCTTGGTCGCGGTGTTGAGGTTCCACTGGTCGCAGGTGCTGGTCGACGTCGCGAGCGTGTGGCCGTAGTCGTCGTGCAGCAGGCACGTCGGGTTCTGCGAGCACGACGGGCCCTTGAAGCCGCTGCCGGTGCCGCACGCGGTCTCCCACGTCATCAGCCGGCGCAGCGTCGACGACGAGGCCGAGTAGAACAGCGGGTTGTAGAGGTTCGACACGCTGCTCGTGCCGGTCGCCGACTTCGCGACGAGGCTCGGCACGGTGCCGGCCGCGAAGTTGAGCGGCATGTCGCCGTACTGCGCGAACAGGTTCGACGGCCAGCGCACGATGATCGGGTTGCCGGACGGGTTGCCGGTCGGCGCGGTCTCGTTGACGTTGCCGCCGCTGGCGATGCCCGTGCTGCTGCCGAGCATGTTGTTCACGCCGCACGCCTCGGCGAGGTTGCTGATGCTCTCGTTGAAGAAGAACGCGTTACCGGCGGTGAACACGCCGTTGACGCCGGTGAGGAACGCGTTGATCGCCGCCGCCTCGGCGCACGACGTGGCCGTCGACTCGAACCACGCCCACGTGAACCCTCCGCTGACGAGGTTTCCGGAGTCGACCTGGGCGGGCGTCAGCGAGCACGCGATCGAGTCGCTCGGCGCGAACGCGGTGCCGCTCGCGCACGACGAGTTCGTCGCGAAGTCGGACAGGTTCGCGGCCGCGAGCCAGTTCGACATGTCGGTACCGCTCATGATCGCGGCGATCTTCGGCGGCGGGTAGTTGACGACCATCGACACCGGCAGCTGGTTGTCGTTGAGCACGTACTTGCCGCCCGACAGCGCCTGCGTGAAGTCCTGCCACGCGAAGTGCGCGGTCGAGTCGACCTCGTAGACCGCGACGTCGGTGAAGTCCCAGCAGTTCTTGCCGTTGCCGCAGCCGGTGCGGGTCGGCACGGTCGTGTAGTACTGCCAGAACGCGTTGAAGTTCGAGCGGTACTGCGCGGGGATGTAGAACGCGCTGCCCCGCAGCGGGAACTCGTTCCGCGTGTAGAGGCCGCTCGAGCCCCACGACGTGTCGGTGATCAGCGTGCCCGAGCCGTTGTCCTTGAGCCGCTTGACCGGCGACGTGCCGGCGAGCGACGTCAGCGCCGCGCCCGACGCCGGCGGGCTCGCGCCGGTCGCGAGCACCCAGAGGTCGACGTCCTTCTCGGTCCACGTGTCGCTGACGGCCGAGTTGCTCGACGGCGCCTTCGTCGGGTTGACGATCCAGTAGAACGGGATCGGCTGCGTCGGGTTGATCGCGCTCCACTGCATCATGCGGTACGCGAGGCCGAACGCCTCGTACATCGCGTTGTTGTAGGAGGTCGTCGGGCTCGAGCACCAGTACGGCGAGTTGTTCGACGTCGTCGGCGCGTACTGGCTCGCGACGTTGCGCTGGTGGCAGCGGTCGAGCGGGATCAGCACCGCGCCCGACGAGCCGGCGGGGTTCGTGGTGCAGCAGTTCGTGCGCGTCGCGCTGCACGACGGTGGGCTCGTCGGACAGTCGGCAGAGTCGGTGACCTGCGCGCGCGCCGGCCGCGGCATCGCGAGGGCGACGACGACCCCGATGGCGAGGATGAGACGACTACCAGCTTTGACGTGCATAGGCACTCCCCGTCGCGTGGTATACGAGCACGCGGTACTGGGCCGAACCGGCCTTGTCGGTGATGTAGATCGTGGCGCCGTTGGTGTTGCCGACCTTCGCGGTGCCATCGGGGTAGTAGGTGATGTCGAACTCCGTGCTCGGCGGCGTCGGGCTCGCACCGATCACGCCGAGCGGTCCGGCCTGGGCACCTTGCAGCACGATCTCGTTCGGCAGCTCGATGCGCTGCACGCCCTGCGCGGTCGTGTTCGCGTAGTTCGTGCTCGCCATGCCGATCGCGGAGGCCGCGTAGACGTCGATCACGACGGGCGTCAGATCGAACCGGATCTGGACCTGGTGGATCTTGCGCGTCGTCAGCGCGCGCGTGCGCACCTGGTTGAGCGCCGACGCGAGCTGGTCGGCGGTGCGCTGCGGGTTCGCGCCGTAGCTGTTCGAGCCCGCGACGCCGAACATGATCGCGGCGAGGATCGCGATGATCGCGACGACCACCATCATCTCGACGAGCGTGAACCCGCGTTGCGCCTGCCGCGGCCGGATCATTGGGCCTCGTTCTGCTTCTGGATCGTCGAGTCCAGGTTGCTCGTCAGGTACTGGCTGTTCGCCGCGACCGTGGTGTCCATGTCGCACGTCGCGAGGACGTAGTACCAGGTCGTCGCCGGCGCGGTGTTGAGCGTGCCGAACGGCGGCGACGGGTTCACGCCCGCGTTGCCGATCGTCACGGAGTACGAGCAGTACACGTACTGCTCGGGCGGCGCGATGCGCGCGTTGAGCCACGTACCGCTCGTCATGCACGACGTGCTGCCGCTGCCCGTCGGATCGGAGGACGCCGGGCACGCCGCGAGCGCGAGGTAGACGCCGTTGTCCTGGTGGTACTGCTCTTCCTTCGCCGCGATCTCGGCAAAGAACGCGTTGACCTCGGACCGCGCCTTCGATTGCCGGCTCTCGTGAGTCCACGCCGGGATCGCGATCGCGGCGAGGATCGCGACGATCGCGACCACGATCATCAGCTCGACCACGGTGAAACCGCGCGGATCTCCCGCGCCGTGACGGCGGACGTGCACGATGCCCATGGTACCACGCAGGATCGCGAAACCCCGCGAGGTCCTTGGGGTCTCGATCGGTTACTTGACCGGCTTGCCGTCCGCGTCGAGCTCGACCAGCGCACCCGCGCCTACATCACCACGCTGGACGAGATCCTGCAGCGCCTCGCGCAGCGTGACCGGCTTGCCGTCCTTCATCAGCTTCGTGCGCCGGACCTCGGGCGGATCGTCTTTCTTCGCGTCTGGATTGTGGATGATCATCTCGGCGTCGCCGTCGCCGACGACGAGGAACACCGCATGGGCGGGCTTCAGGTGGTGCGTCGCCGAGTCCTTGACCTGCGCCTCGGTCACCTTGCCGACCCGGTCGACGTAGGTGTTGAAGTAATCGAGTGGGAGCCCGTAGTACACGAGGCTGCGGTACTGCCCGAGTGCCGCCTGCGCGGTGGCGAACCGGCCCGGCAGCGCGAGGATCGCGTTGGTCTTCTCGCGATCGAGCTCTTCCTTCGTCACCGGTCTCTTGTTCGTCGCGAGCTCCTTCACCTCGTGATCGATCTCGAGCAGGCTCTGGTAGGTCGCGTCGGTCTGCACCGAGCTCGACACCGTCAGCACGCCGAACTGCTTCGGCGAGTACGAGAACCCGCCGCGCGCGCCGTATGCGTAGCCCTTGTCCTCGCGCAGGTTCATGTTGATGCGGCTCGTGAAGCTGCCGCCGAGCACCGCCGACATCATCGTGTTCGCGAAGTAGTCCGGCGCGGTGCGCTTGGGGCCGAACTCCATGAGCATCACCGTCGACTGCGCGGCCTTCGGCACGTTCACGAAGAAGATCCTGCCGGCCATCGTCTTTGGCTGCGGCGGGACCGGCTGCGGCGGCGGCGAGCCCTTCCACGCGCCGAGCGGCGACTTCTCGAACGTGTCCTTGACCTGCTGCTCGGTGAGATCGCCGACGACGAACAGCCGCGCGTGACGCGGCTGCAGCCACGTGTCGAGGTGCTTCTTGCAATCGGCGAGCGTGACCGCGCCGAGCGAGTCCTCGGTGACGACCGTGCCGAGCGGGTGACTCGCGCCGTAGAGGATCGTGCTCATCACGCGCCCGGGGATCGCGGTCGGGTTGCCCCTGGCTTGCTTCACGCTCTCCTGGCGGCGCTTGATCATGCGATCGAAGTCCGACTGGCGCAGGCCGGGCGACCTCACCGTGTCGACGAACAGCGCGAACGTCGCCTCGAGGTGCTTCGTCAGCGTCGACAGCCCGACGCCCTGCGAATCGTCGGCGGCGTACGCGCTGATGTTCGACGCGACGTCGGCGAGCGCCTCGGAGTACGCGATCTTGTCGAGCTTCTGCGTGCCCTCGGTGAGCATCGACATGCAGACGCTCGCGAGGCCTTCCTTGCCCTTCGGATCGGCGATCGAGCCGCCGTCGAAGTTGAGGTCCAGCGACACGATCGGCAGGTTGTGCTGCTCGACGAGGTAGACCTGGATGCCGTTCCGGAGCGCGAACTGCTGCACCCTGGGCAGCTTGAACGGCCGCGGCGCGGTCGCCGCGGGCTGGTGCGCGCGGAAGTCCTCGTCGGGGAACTTCAGGTCCTGCGGCTGGGCAGTCTGCGTCGGCGCCGGCGGTGGCATGGGCTTCTCCTGCGGCTTCACGGGCTCGGGCTGAGGCTCGGCGACGTTGCCCGGCGGCGGCGCCGGCACCGTCTGCGTCGGCCCCTTGCCGCCACACGCGGCGGCGGCGATGGCGACGAGGAGCGCGCGCTTCACTTCGCACCTCCCTTCACCGGGGTCGTGACGATCGTGATCATGTGCTCGGGGACGAGGTACCTCGACGCGGTCAGCTGCACCTGCTCGGGCGTCGCCTTGCGGTAGCGATCGAGGTTCCAGGTGATGCAGTCGGGGTTGCCGTGCCAGTGGTTGCACATCTCGGTGACCTCGGCGCGGCCGAGCACGCTCTGGAGGCCGTAGACGACCCACGCCTCCATCTGGGCGACGACCCGCGCCATCTCCTTCGGGTCGAGCCTGTCGTGCGTCACCTTCGCGAGCTCGTCCATCACGATCTTCTTGACCTCGTTGACATCGGCGTGGCTGCGCAGCGTGACGGTGATCTCGAAGATGCCGGAGAACGTGCGGCCACCCTGGTTCGCGCGCACGGACTCCGCGAGCGGCCTGTCGTAGACGAGCGCCTTGTACAGGCGGCCGGTGCCCTCGCGCGCGAGCGCGTCGGCGACGAAGTCGAGCTCGGCGTCGCCGGGCGCGAAGTTCGCGGGCGAGTGCCACGCGAACTTGACCTGGGGCAGCTTCGCGAACGGATCGGCGACCGTGATCTCCTTCGCCGCGACCTGCGGCGGCGGGATCGCGACGAGCTTCGGCTTCTCGCTCTTCGGGAAGCTCGCGAACCACTTGTCGACGAGCTTCTTCGCCGCGGCAGGATCGAAGTCGCCGCTGATCGCGAGCGTCGCGTTCGCCGGCACGTACCAGGTGCGGAAGAACGACTTGACGTCGTCGACCGACGCGGTCTCGAGATCCTCGTGGCGGCCGATCACCTCGTAGCGGTACGGGTGACCTTCCGGATACAGCGCCTCGTACATCGCGAAGTCGCTCTTGCCGTACGGCCGGTTGTCCTCGCGCTGGCGGCGCTCGTTGCGCACGACGTCGATCTGGTTCGCGAGCTGGTCCTTGCCGAGCACGTCGAGCAGGTGGCCCATGCGATCGCTCTCGAGCCACAGCGCGGTCTCGAGCTGGTTCGACGGCACCACCTCGAAGTAGTTCGTGCGGTCGAAGTTCGTCGTGCCGTTGATGTTCGTCGCCCCGGCCTTCTGCAGGATCTTGAAGTGCGCGTCCGCGCCGGTGTTCTTCGAGCCCTGGAACATCATGTGCTCGAACAGGTGCGCGAAGCCGCTCTTGCCGTGGGTCTCGTTGCCGCTGCCGACGTGGTACCAGACCTCGACGGCGACGATCGGGACGCTCTGGTCGGGGACGAGGATCACCTCGAGCCCGTTCGGCAGCGTGTACTTCTCGAACGCGACCTTCGGATCGTCCGCGCGCGCGGTGCCGCCTCGGGCTCCGATCGCCGCGACGAGCGCGGCGATCGTTAATAGGCCTCTCATGGCCCGGAACCTAGCCTACAGATCGAGCGGCTGCACGCCGAGGACGACGTGATCGCGCGACACCGCGTCGAGCCACAGCAGCAGCCGGCGCGTCTCGCCCTCGGCGACGTCGATCTCGATGATCCGGCGGATCGGGTTGCCGGCGAGCGTGCGCGAGATGTCCTGCTCGGCGCTCGACCACGCGGACGCCAGCGCGGTCGAGCGCACCGGCAAGCCCTCGACCTCGACCGACACGCCCATCACGAACTTCGCGAACGCCGGGTTGGCGGCGACGATCGTGCCGTTCGGCGCGAGCAGCGCGAGCGGCAGCCGGCACGCGTCGAACGCGATGCGCGCGAGCTCGTCGCGCTTGGTCTCGGTCTTCTGCTCGATGACGACGCGCTTGGCCGGCCCGCCGCGCCGCTTGCCGATGCCGAGCATGTCCATCACCGTCTTGAGCTCGTAGATGAACGCTGCCATGTCCTTGTGGCGGTGGGCGGGCTTCTTCTCGAGCGCGTGCAGCACGAGCTTCTCGACGGCAGGATCGAGGCCGCCGTCGATCAGCTTCGACGGCGGCTTCGGCAGCTCGTCGAGATGGCCCGACAGGATCTTCTGCACCGGGCCGTCCCACGGCACCTGGCCGGTCAACAGCTCGTACAGCAGGATGCCGACGCCGTAGACGTCGCTCGCGGGCGACGCGGGCTCGCCGCGGATGCGCTCGGGCGCGACGTAGTGCGGCGTGCCCGACAGCGACGTCGACGCGCGCGTGGCGACCAGCGGGCGGGCGAGCCCGAAATCGAGCAGCTTGGCGACCATCCGCGTGCGCTTGCCCTCGAGATCCTCGTCGGAGATCAGGATGTTCTCGGTCTTGATGTCGCAGTGGACGACGTTCTGGCGATGGATGTAGTGCAGCGCCTCGGCGACCTGCAGCACGATCTCGCACGCCTTGCGCACGGAGAGCCGCTTCTCGCGGAACAGGATCTTGTTGAGGGGCTCGCCGTCGACGAACTCCATCACCATGAACATGCCGACCTTCTCGTCCTCGCCGAAATCGACGACGGAGGTGATGTTCGGGTGGCTCATCGCCGAGGCGAAGCGCGCCTCGCGGTAGAACAGCTCGCGCGCCTCGTCGGTCTCGGCGACCTGGTTCGAGATGATCTTGAGCGCGAACCGCCGCGACAGGTGGATGTGGTTGACCTCGTAGACCTTGCCCATCCCGCCCTGACCGATGCGCTTGACGATCTGGTAGCGGCCACCGATCAGCGAGCTGTGCTGCGCGGTCGTCACGCGCGGGCCCGGGCTGCGCGCGGGCGGCCCCGGGAACATGCCCGGCGAGACCCGCTGCGGATGCTTCGCAGGCGGCGACAGCGTGTCGTCTTTTTTCGGGCGCTTCTCGGGCGCCGTCGGCCGGCCGAGGCGCGTCGTCTCGGCGCGGTGCGACGCCGGCATCGCGCGCGCGCCCGAGATCGAGTCGCGGTTCGGCGCGAGCGAGCGCAGATCGAGCCGCACCTCGGCCGAATCGTCGACGCGCACCTCGGGCAACCGCGGCAGGTCCTCGGGAGGAGGCGGTAACGGCAGCGCGGGCGGCCGGCGGTTCGGTGGACGCTGATCCGCCACGACGACAGATGATGTTACATGATCTGCGTCGATGCAGGAGCTGTGGGCGAGCGCCAGCTACCAGTGGCACGCCCTGTCGTTGCCGTTCGCGTTCGCACCGGTGGCGATGTCGTTCGTCATCGCCTATGCGCTCGTCATGCGCGGTGCGTCGGTGCTGCGCGGCTGGCTGCTCGTGCACTTCGCCTGCCTGATGCCGTACGCGACGTGCATGATGCTGTCGCCGTCGCTGGTGTCGCCGGCGGCGGCCGAGGCGCTGTTCCGGCTCGCCGCGGCGTTCATCCCGATGGCGGCGGCGGCCGGCGCGGGCTTCCAGTTCGGCCTGCTCGGCTGGGAGAAGCGCGCGCGCGTGTTCGTGTGGATCGCGCTCGCGTTCGGCGCGGCGTGGATCGTCGCCGGCGCGTTCACCGATGCCGCGGTGCGGGGCGTCAGGTGGGTCTCGCCCGGGTTCTGGTACGCCGAGGTGGGTGACTTCGCGTGGCTCGCGGTCGTCACGCTGCTCGCGATCTCGCTGCCCGGGTTCGTCGCGCTGACGCGCGAGGCGCTGCGCGGCGAGCCGTCGCACGAGCGCCGCCAGCTGCGGCTCGCGCTCGCGGCGAACGCGATCACGTACAGCGGGCTCGTCGACATCGTGATCGCGTACCACGTCGACATCTTCCCGCTCGGCTGGCTCGCGACCGGCATCGGCAGCGTGCTCGTGATCCGCGCGCTCCTCGTCGAGGACCTGCTGCGCGCGCGCGCGTTCGACACGACCGCGCCGCGGCTCGTGCTTCACCTCGCGGTCGCGCTCGTGCTCGGCGCGATCTCGCTCGCGCTGCTCGAGCCGAACGTCACGTGGTGGGGCGCGGTGCTCGTGCTCGCGCTGTGCTGTGGCGGCGCGCGCGTCACGCTCGCGGTGATCTCGATCGTCAACCGGGGCGCGCGCGGGAACGAGGGCACGCTCGAGCGGCTGCTCGGCCAGCTCGTCGTGCGCGCGCGCGGCCTCACGACGCCGCACGAGGCGGCGCAGCTCGCGATCGACATCGTCCAGCTCGGCGTCGGCGTGCGCGTCGAGGTGCTGCTCGCCGCCGCCGAGGACTGGGGCTGGACGACGGCCGCCGGCGCGCGCCTCGACGACGAAGCGGCGCCCGATCCGCTGCTCGTCGGCTGGCTCGCCGAGCAGCGCGGCGCGAAGTTCGCCGACGAGCTCGCGTACGTCCCCGGCGATCTGCGCAGCCTGCTCGCGCGGCTGTACACGCGCCACGCCGCACGCACGCTCGTGCCGGTCGCGAGCCGCGACGAGCTGCTCGGCCTCGTGCTCGTGCCCGACACCGGCAAGCCGCTCCGAGCCGATGGTGGAGGCGGCGGAGCTTTGCTCCGCCTCCGGGGTCGTCGGCTGTCGTTCATCGAGCGCGCCGCCGAGCGGCTCGCCGAGGCGCTCGTCCACGTCCGCATGGCGCGGCGCGCCGCCGAGGCGGCGGTCGTCGGGCGCGAGGTCGAGCTCGCGGCGGCGGTGCAGCAGCAGCTGCTCCCCGGCAAGGGCCCGCACCACCTCGGCGACGTCACCGTCGTCGGCTCGTGGCTGCCGGCGACGCGCTGCGCCGGCGACTTCTGGGGCGTGTACGCGCTCGACTCCGCGGAAGCCGCGGACTCGAGCGGATCCGTGACACGGGGCGGCTCCGGCCGCGTGCTCGTCGCGATCGGCGACGTCACCGGCCACGGCGTCGCGTCGGCGACCGTGACCGCGGCCGCCTCGGCGGCGTGCGAGGTGATCGTGCGGCGCGACGGCGCGGCGCTCGACCTCGGCCGGCTCGTCGCCGCGCTCGATGCTGCGGTGCGCCGCGTCGGCGGCGGCCAGCTGCACATGACGTGCTTCGCGACGATCCTCGATCCGACAGCGCGCGAGCTGAGCTTCGTGTCGTGCGGTCATCCGACGCCGTACCTGTGCCGCGCGAACGAATCCGATCTCGAGCTGCAGGCGCTCGTCGGGCGCGGCAATCCGCTCGGCAGCTCGGGCGCGCTGCCTGCGAAGGTCCAGCAGCGAACATTACGGGCCGGCGATCTCGTGGTTTGGTATACGGATGGTGTGGTCGATGCTCAGGATCCCGCGGGCGAGGCTTTCGGAGATCGCCGGCTGCAGCGGCTGCTCCGCCGTCTCGATCGCACGCACCTCGCGCCCGCGGCGGTCCACTCCGTCGTCCACGCCGGCGTCACCGCGCACCGCGGTGGGCGACCGCGCCTCGACGACGAGACGATCGTCGTCGCGCAGTGGCGTCCGCCGGCCCCGGCGTCGCTCGAGCCCTCCCGGGGAGTGACCGGATGAGGAAGCCAGGTCCTGACCAGGCGCGGTGGTGGGGGGAGGGGACGCTCGTATCGGAGGCCGAGCGAAGCGAGGACCTCCGATGAGGCTGCGCGTCGTCAGCTACAACATCCACAAGTGCATCGGCGGCGTCGACCGCCGGTACGAGCCCGAGCGCGTCGCCGACGTGCTGAAGAACCTCGAGCCCGACGTCCTGCTGCTCCAGGAGGTCGATCACAACGTGCCGCGGTCGAACCGCGATCGCCAGGTCGACCTGCTCGGCGAGCTCGTCGGCATGCGCTACCGCACGTGGTACCCGAACGTCGCGATCCGCGGCGGCGGCGAGTACGGCAACGCGATCCTGAGCCGCTACCCGCTGATCGAGAGCACGAACATCGATCTGTCGATCCGGTTCAAGAAGCGACGCAGCGTGCTGCACGGCGTGATCCGCGTCCGCCACGACGACGTCGATCGCACCGTGCACGTCTACAACATGCACCTCGGGCTCGCGCGGTTCGAGCGCCGGATCCAGCTCGCGAAGTTCCTCGACTCCCACCCGTTCGCCACGCTCCACCACGACACGCCGGTGGTCGTCGGCGGCGATCTCAACGACGTCTACGGCCGCCTCGGCGAGCTGCTCCGGCCGTCGGGCTTCCGCGGCGTCGACCGGCGGCCGCTGACGTTCCCCGCGTGGGGGCCGATGCGCCCGCTCGACGCGATCTTCGTGCGCGGTGCGGTCGACTTCGTCAAGCTATCGCGCTGCGAGAGCGAGCTCGCGCGGCGCGCGAGCGATCACCGCCCGCTCGTCGCCGAGGTCCGGCTACATCCGCCCCAGCACGAGCACCACGACACGCACGCGGCGCATCGTCACGGCCCCTGACGCCGCACGACGCGCATGCACTCCTCGAGCAGCGACACGCGCGGCGCGAAGAAGATCATCGCCACGAGCGCGACGCCGCCGAACGGCAGGTAGTAGCGCAGGTCCCAGTACAAGAACCCGAGCACGAGCCCGAACGTCGCGACGGCCTCGCACAGCGCCCACGTGGCCACGAACGCCGGCTGGAGCCGGAGCAGCACGCCCTTGATCGTCGGATCGATCTCGGTGTCGAGGTCGACCGTGTGACCGTCGCCGACGCGATCGCGCTCGGGTAGCATCTTGCGCCGGAGGATCGGGATCACGCCGGCGAGCACGACGAGCGACAGCGCCCCGAAGATCGTCAGCACGAGCTGCGGATCGGTCGTGAACACGTCCGCCTTCTTCTGCGGCTGCTGCGTCACGATCGCGACGATGCCCGCGTAGATCGCGAGCGATGCGATCAGGCTGGTGTGAAGGATCCGCACGCCGCGCCACGCCACCCGGAGCTTCGCCATGGGCGAAGTATCGCTCATCGCGCTCAGGCTTGCAGCGCGATCAGATCGGCGTAGGTCTCGCGCCGCGTGACGAGGCGCGCCTCGCCGCGGTCGACGAACACCTCCGCCGGGCGCGGCCGGTTGAGGAACCGCCCCGCCATGCAGTAGCCATACGCGCCGGCGTCGAGGATCGCGACCAGATCACCGACCTCGAGCAGCGGCAGCGGCGCGTCGCGCGCGACGAGGTCGCGCGAGTACGTCGTGCAGCCGCACAGGTCGGCGCGATCGCCGGCCGGCGGCCGCGCCTCGACGGCGACGGCGCGGCGGTGCGCACCGTGCACCTGCGGGCTCACGAAGTTCGCGACCGTCGTGTCGAGGCCGATGTAGCGGCGGCCCTGCCCCTGCTTGACCGAGCGCACCGCCGACAGCAGCACGCCCGCCGGCGCGACGAGCGCGCGGCCCGGCTCGACGCGCAGCAGGATGTCGCGCCCGCGGCTGCGCGCGAGCTCGTCGATCCGGCTCTCGACGACCGACGCCAGCTCGCCGAACGGAAACGACGAGCCGTCGCGGTAGTCGTAGCCGAAGCCGCCGCCGAGGTTGATGCACTCGAGCTCGGGCAAGCTCTCGGCGTGACCGAGCAGCCGCACGGCTGCATCGAGGTAGCGACCGACCAGCTGGCCGTGCGTGCCGCAGTAGACGTGGACCGCCACGATCGGCGAGCCGGCGGCGGTCGCGATCGCGAGCGCGTCGGCGAGCTCGTGCTCGCGCAGCCCGACGCGCGACTCGGGGAGCACGTCCGCGACGTGGATGCGCAGCCCGACGGGCCGCCCGGGCGCGACGCGCACGGCGCGGCGCAGATCGTCGAGCGAGTCGACGTTGACGTGGAGGCCGTGGCCGACGAGGAACGCGAGGTCGTCCTCGCTCGCGTTGCTGCCGGAGAACACGATGTCGCCGCCGGAGAAGCCCGCGGCCAGCGCGCACGCGGCGTCGCCCGGCGTGTTCGCGTGGATCCCGGCGCCCTCCGCGCGCAGCAGGCGCAGCAGGTGGACGTTCGGATTGCAGACCGCGGCAAAGTGCACGCGCGTCGCGGCGCGGTGGAACGCGGCGCGGATCGCGCGATAGCGGTCGCGCACGATCTCGGCGTCGTACACGTACAGCGGCGTGCCGAACCGCGACGCGAGCTCGCGCGCCGCGAGCCCTCCGATCGAGAAGTGTCCCGAGCGGTGATCGATCACGATGACCTCCGTGGTTTGAGCGGCGCCAGCCACTCGTCGCGCGGCAGCAGCGTCGCGAGCCGGCGCGCGGCGTACGCGACGATCGACGCCGGCGGCGGTGCCTCGAGCTCGCGGATCGGCTCGCGCATCGGCGGACAGAACGGCAGCTCGCGTGCGGCGAGCCCGCCGGGCGGCAGGCCGAGATCGACGAACGCGATCGGCGCACCGGCGCGCGCGACCTCGACGAGCGTCGCGAGCGGCTCGAGCGCGAACGGATACAGGACGGTCGCGGCGTCGTGGAGGTAGCCGACCGGCGCGCGGAACCCGGCGCGCAGGCCGCGCTGCAGCCAGCGCACGACACCGGCCGGCGTGCCGTCGGCGGACACGATCGCGAGGCGCGCCTGGACGAGCACGCCGGATGCCGCGAACAGGTCGACGAGCTCGCGGCGATCGACGATCAGGATCGCGGCCGGGAAGTACGAGTCGTGCTCGCGCGGCAGGCGCCGCGCGCGTGGCGGCCGCGCGGGCGCGAGCAGCCCGGCGATCGGTCCGCGGCGCAGCCGGCGCGCGAGCGGGCCGGCGACGAAGCGCTCGAAGTCTCCGGCGTCGCCGGCGAGCCGGCACGCGGCGTGAAACAGGTTCTTGCGCGTGAACGGCGCACCGTGTGCGCGCAGCGACGCCGCCGCCCGATCGACGAGCTCGGGCGTCACGCGCGCAGCCTCCGCGGCGCGCGCTCGAGCGTGCGCAGGTAGAGCTCGGTGACGAGCACGAGCCACAGCTTCTCCGCCGACCGCGAGCGCGCGAGCTCCGCCGGCGTGTCCTCGTGCCGGAGCAGGCCCTCGACGTAGCGCCAGCGGAAGATGCCGCGCTCGCGCACCGCGCGCGCGGTCAGCACGTCGTGCGCGAGCTCGCCGAGCTTGCCGCGGAACCACCGCGACAGCGGCACCGACATGCCGCGCTTGGGGCGCTCGATCACGGGCCGCGGCAGCGACCGCGCCGCCATCCGCTTCATCACGAGCTTCTCGTCGGTGCCGACGAGCTTCTGCCACGGCGGGATCGTGAGCGCGAGCTCGACGATCTCGCGCGCGAACAGCGGCGAGCGCAGCGCGAGGTCGTGCGCGCCGACCATCTTCGCGACCTTGACGAGGATGTTGTTGCCACCCTTGAGCGCGAGGTTCGCGGTCATCATGCGGCCGACGAAGGTGTCGCCCGGCGCCGTCTCGGCGACGTGGCCGCCGACGGTGCGCGCCCCGAGCGCGGCGAAGTCGACGGCGCGGGCGAGCCCGGGCGTGAACGCGCGCGACACGTCGTCGTAGAGGTGATGGTGCGCGGTCAGGTAGCTCGAGACGAGCGCCGGCGCGTGATGCGGCGCGTACAGCTGCGCGAGCACCATGCCGATGTTCTTCGGTCCGCCGAACAGCGGGTCGCCGCCTTCGCCGGTGAACAGCACGTCGACCGTGCGCGCGGCCTCGCGCGCGAGCAAGAAGTTCGGCACCGCGATCGGCTCGGACAGCAGGTCCTCGAGCTCGACGAGCGCGGGCACGAGCGCGTCGGCGAACCGGCGCGCGTCGAGCACGAGCACGTGATGCGGCACGCGCAGGTGGCGCGCGACCGCCTGCGCGTAGCGCAGCTCGCTCGGCAAGCGGTCGCCGAAGTGGAGCGTGTAGGCATCGACGCGGTGGCCGAGCTCGTGCAGGCGCGCGAGCACGAGCGACGAGTCGAGACCGCCCGACAGGAACGCGCCGATGCGGCCGCGCGGCGGCACCGCGGTGCGCACCGCGACTTCGAGCGCGCTATCGAGCGCGCGCGCCGCGGACGCGATCGAGCGACCGCGCGCGATCCGCTCGCGCGGCTGGAAGTAGCGGACGACGCGGTGGGTGGGCGCGAGCTGCCAGTACTCGCCCGGGCCGACCTGGCGGATCGCGGTCACCGCGGTGTGCGGCGCCGGCGCGTAGCCGAGGATCAGGCTGCACGCGATCGCCTCGCGATCGATCGCGACCGGCACGCCCGCCGCGAGCAGCGCGCGCATCGACGTCGCGAACGCGAGCTCGCCGCGCCGCGTGTGCGCGACATACAGCGGCCGCGTGCCGACGCGATCGCGCGCGATCCACACGCCGCCGCCCGCGATCACGGCGAGCGAGAACTCGCCCGCGAGCTCGTCGAGCACGGCGGGGCCGACCCGGCGCCAGCGCGCGAGCAGCTCGCGCGCGCGGATCGCGCGCTCGCCCGAGCGCACGTAGCCGACGATCGCGACCGCGTCGTCGCCGTCCTCGTGCAGCTCGCCGTCGACGCGGCCGGTGATCGCGACGCGCGCCCGCTCGCGGCCCGCGGAGCCCGCGAAGCCGGCCATCAGCCCACGCCTCCGCCGACGCCGTAGTCCTCCTCGCAGGCATCGATGCACGCCTGGAGGTCATTCGAGCCGGAGCCGGAGCCCGAGCCGGAGCCCGAGCCGGAACCCGAGCCCGAGCCCGAGCCGCCGAAGCCGTGAGCGACCGCCGAGCCCTGTGCGAGCGCCGAGCCCTGCGCGGATCCACCCGCCGCCGACCCGCCGTACTGCACCTCGCACTCGTGCACGCACGGATCGGGCTGATCGCACGCGGCGAGGAACCGGCCGCCCGCGACCGCGAGCAGCGCGGTCGCGAGGAAACCGCGGCGCGTCGGCGACGCGCGCGACACGCCGAACATCGCCATCGCGGCGACCGCGATGCCGGCGCCGGACGCGCGCTGCGGCGTCGCGGAGGCGTGCGTCGCGTTGGCGCGGCGATCGCGGCGCCGGCGCGCCGGCGGCAGCGCGCGCTCGTCGAGAAACCCGGCGCGGACGTCGACGACCTCGATCGCGGACAGCGGATCGCCGTGGGCCTGCGCGCGGTTGATCGCGGCGAACAGCGCGCGCAGGTTGCGATTGCCGACGCGCAGGCCGCCACGCGTCCGGCGCAGCCGCCGGTGGTGATC
>JBLMXA010000968.1:0-9849 GCA_050257515.1 Acidobacteriota bacterium
TTCCCGCAGCTCGTCGCCGGTCCGATCGTGCGCGCGCAGGACCTGTTGCCGCAACTGTCGGATTTGCGCGCGCTCGAGACCGAGCGCGCGACCGCCGGGCTGTTCCGCATCGTGGTCGGTCTGTTCAAGAAGATCGCGCTCGCCGACACGCTCGGCCTCGCGATCGTCGATCGCGTGTTCGACACGCCGGGCCACTTCAGCGGGCTCGAGGTGCTCGCCGGCGTCTACGGCTACGCGCTGCAGATCTATCTCGACTTCTCGGCGTACTCCGACATCGCGATCGGCTCGGCCGACGTCCTCGGTTTCACGCTGCCCGAGAACTTCCGGACGCCGTACCGCAGCGGTGATCTGCAGGAGTTCTGGCGGCGCTGGCACATCTCGCTGTCGACGTGGCTGCGCGACTACCTCTACATCACGCTCGGCGGCAACCGCGGCGCGCCGTGGCGCACGTACGTCAACCTCGCGGTGACGATGCTGCTCGGCGGGCTGTGGCACGGCGCGCGCTGGACGTTCATCGTATGGGGCGCGCTGCACGGCTTCGGCCTCGCGATCACGCGGTTCTTCCAGCGCCACACCGAGAAGGCGCGCTCGGTCGTCGCGTGGTGCGCGTCGTTCGCGATCGGCGGCATCGCGGTCGAGCTCTACGCGCTGCCCGATAGCACCGGCACGTGGAGCCGCCTCGTGCTCGGCTGGCTGACGATCACGCCGCTGTGGGCGGTCGCGACGGCGTGGCTCGCGAGCGATCGCGTCGAGCAGGCGCGGCCGGCGACGCTGCCGCTGTTCCAGGCGCTCGCCGGCGCGCGCACGCGCGTCCCGGAGCTGCTGCGCCTCGCGATGTGCGCGGGCGGCGCTGGCCTGCTCGCGGCGCTCGAGTGGGCGCCGAGCTCGACGTGGCTCCCGCTCGCGCTCGCGACCTGGGCGCTCGGCATCGCGGCCGACGTCGTCGAGTCCGGACGCATCGAGCGCGCGGCGGTGATCGCGCTCGTGCGGCGCGCGCTCGCCGTCGTGCTCGTGTTCCACTACGTGTGCCTCGCGTGGATCTTCTTCCGCGCGACCTCGTTCGACGGCGCGCTCGCGGTGCTCCGCCAGCTCGGCGGTGCCGAGCTCGACCACGCGAACCTCGTTCCGATTGTCACCGTGGCACTGGGCGTCGGCTTCGCGTGCCATTTCTTCGCCGACGGCAGCTTCCGCTGGCTGCGCGATCGCTGGTGCTCGCTCCCGATGTGGGCGCAGGGCGTCTCGCTCGCCGCGGTCGCGCTCGTGTTGCGCGAGCTCGGCCACGCGAAAGTAGTACCGTTCATCTACTTCCAGTTCTAAACTGGACGGATGCTCTGGCTGGGCACGCACCTGTTCGTGATCGCGCTGTGGGCGGCGGTGTTCTGGGGCGCGATCTGGCTCGTCGATCGCCACAACCCGAAGAACTCGTTCGCGCTCGCGGTCGGGCTCGCGGCGATCTTCGACTTCACGCACGCGTTCGGCGTGCCGGATCTCTACCTCCAGATCATGTGGGTCCTGTTCCTCGCGCGGCTCGTCAGCTGGCACCACAACCTGTCGATCGTGCAGACGCTGCTCGTGATCGTCCTGGCGGTGTTCGGTCCGATGTTCGTCGCCCGGCAGCTCGTCGCGTGGATCGGTGACAGCGAGCTGCGCGACTCGCTCGTGTTCTACGGCCTGCCGGTCGTCGTGTTCGGCACGCGGCTCGCGTTCTGGCTGCGCGCGCGGCTACGCGCACCCGAAGTCACCGACGACACCGGCCTGCCGCAGGCGCGCGTCGAGCGCATGCGGCGCGCGGACACCCAGCCGACGCCGGCGCCCGAGCCCGCGCGCGCGGTCGTCGCGGCCGCGCCGCCACCTCCGCCGCCGCGCAACGACGACGGCTCGCCATCGATCCTGTCGTAGGGCGGCCCCTCGCGACCACCCACACGGGGCCACTCCGGCCTACCAAACTGGTAACTTTTGCAGCTTCGACGGACACTGAGGCATATGCGCCTCGCCTCCGTCCTCGCGCTGCTTGCGCTAGCTGCGTCCTGCGGTGGCCATCACGGCACCGGGAACAACGCCGATGCGCCGCCGCCGTGCGATCCCGCGGATCCCAATTGCGGCACACCGGTGAACCCGGTGATCGTCGGCTGCGCCGGCTGCCCGGTATTTCCGAACCCGGGCTCGGGCACGACGTGCAGCGATCCGGCGACCGCGCCGAACCTCGTCTATCCGCCCGACGGCGTGCTGCTGCCGCCGAACATGAACGTGATCGCGGTGCAGTTCATGCCCGGGACGAACAACGCGTACTTCGAGATCGACTTCGAGAACTCGGTGACCGACGTGCGGCTCGAGACGCAGTGCAACGCGATCACGAACACGCGTGGCACGCAGACCGGCGGCTGCAACTTCCAGCTCGATCCGACCGACTGGAACTACGTCGCGACGCACAACCGCGGCGGCGATCCCGTCACCGTCACCGTGCGCGGCGAGCCCGCCGATCAGTCGTGCGTCGCCGGCTCGAACTCGCGCAAGATCAACTTCGCCGAGCAGGATCTGTCCGGCGGCATCTATTACTGGCAGTCGGTCACGCAGAACGGCGTCGCCGGCAAGACCGGCGGCATCTTCCGTAAGGACTTCGGTAACCCCGATCCGACGCCCGAGCCGTTCCTCACGCCCGGCACGCAGAACAAGTGCGTCGGCTGCCACTTCCTGTCGCGCGACGGCATGAAGATGACGTTCGGCTCGGACGACGCCGATTCCGACGACGAGCTCGGCGATCTTCACGCCGTGCTCTACGACATCTCGAGCCGCACCGCCGCGGTGACGAACCTGCCGCCGGGGTTCCAGGCGTTCGACGGCTCGGATCACATGGACTTCATCGCGAGCGACGGCAAGGGCATGTCGAACACGCCCGAGCTGCTGCACTTCAACGGCACGACCGGCGCGGCGATGACCACGATCTCGTTCACCGGCGTCACCGGCCTCACCGGCCTGCGCGCGACGATGCCCGACTGGACGCGCGACGGCGCGGCGGTCTACTTCGCCGCGGGCACGCCGATCACGAACGTCACGACCTCGGCGGGCACCTACAAGAACAAGGACGACATCCACCTGATGAACGCCGGCATCTGGTCGGTGCCGGTCACCGGCGGCACGTTCGGCACGCCGACCGAGCTGGTCACGCCGGGCAGCGCCGACGAGAACGACTACTACCCGGCGATCTCGCCCGACGGCTCGACGCTCGTGTTCGATCGCGCGACCGGCACCACGCTGCAGCTGCACGACAGCTACAACAACCCGGTCGCGACGCTGATGGCGATGACCGTCGCCGGCGGTGCGCCGATCGCGCTCGCGAACGCGAACCTGCACGACACGCTCACCAACTCGTGGCCGCGGTGGAGCCCGTTCGTGCAGATGTACAAGGGCAAGCGCCTGGTGTGGATCACGTTCTCGTCGACGCGCGACTATGGCCTGCAGGTCCAGAACGAGAACCTGAGCCCGGCGACGTTCAACTGCTACCCGCCGGTGTCGCCCGAGGATCCGAGCGGCGATCACGCCAAGGCGTTCGATCCGAGCTGCACGCAGCCGCAGATCTGGATGGCGGCGGTCACGCTCGACGACATCGCGGCGGGCACCGACGGCAGCTTCCCGGCGTTCTGGCTGCCGTTCCAGGACTACACCGCGCACAACCACATCGCGCAGTGGGCCGACGCGATCGTGCCGCCGCCGTCGAACTGCGCGCTGCCCGGCCAGGACTGCACGACGATGATGTGCTGCAACGGCGAGACCTGCGACCAGACCACGCACACGTGCGTGTCGACGATTCCGTAGCGTTCACTCCCACGTCGAGGGGGACAATCCCCGCCGGGACGCGGCGTTGCGCGATCTGCGCAGCGACGGTTCGCGCGGTTGCGCGCGCGTTCGTTACCCGCGCGTGACAGCGCGCTGGCGCGTCCGCTGCAGTCGCTCGCGGGACGATGAAGTCGATCCTCATGGCGCTCGCGCTCCTCGGTGGCTGCACGGTCGGCACGTCGACGACCGGTCAAGGCGGAACGAGCGGCGGGGGCGTCGACGCCAGCATGCAGGGCAGCGGCAGCAACTCGGGCAGCAACGGTAACAACGGGTCGGGCTCGGGCTCGGGCTCGGGCTCGGGCTCGGGCTCTGCGAACGCGTGCACCGGCGCGCTGTACGATCCATGCACCGACGCCAGCCAGTGCATGTCAGGCAAGTGTCAGGCGTTCGCGCAGGCAGGGATCCAGGTCTGCACGCAGACCTGCACGCCGGGCGACAACACGACGTGCCCGGCTCAGAATGGCCAGCCGGCGCAGTGCAACAACATGGGAATCTGCAAGCCTCCGGCGGCGAACAGCTGCACGCGCTAGGGCGCCCGCCGTAGCAAGACACCGTCGACGCGCTTGGCCGGCTCGGCCGCCGGGGCAGGCGGCCTCGGCGCGACGTGCGGCTTGGCGAGACCGTTCGAGACGCCGATCGCGATCGCGACGAGCGCGACGACGATTGCCGCCACCCACGCGAGCTTGATCTTCGTGTCGCGCAGCGCACGCTGGTTACGCTCCGCGATCTTGTCGAGTCGCTCCACGCCGGAAATGATAGGGTGGGATTAGGGTGTTGTCTCCTCGGTTCGCGATCATCGCGTGTCTCGTCGCGGTCGCGGCGTGCGGTTCCGACGACAAGCCGTCTCCGACGGCTCCGCAGGGCGTGATCTTCACGTTCCCGCTCGACGCGGAGAAGGACGTGCCGGTCGGCTCGCGCGTCGTCGTCGCGTTCTCCGATCCGGTGCAGGCGTCCGCGATCGGCACGTGCACCGCGCAGGGCGGCGAGCTGTGCCTCGTCGGCCCGAACGGTCCGGTGAACGCGACGCCCGAGGTCGCGAAGGACGGCAAGAGCGTCGCGTTCTCCGATGCGCAGCTCGACGCCGGCACGCAGTACCAGCTGTACGTCGGCGCCGGGCTCGCGCCGTTCGCGAAGAACCTGCCCGCATCCGGGCCGCTCGTGACGTTCACGACGCGCACGACCCGCCCGAACAGCGCCGCGCCGACGCTCATCGCGATCAACGGCGGCGATCCGGCGAACCCCGAGTCGTTCCGGCCGATGCTCGACACCTCGACGATCCGCCTGGTGTTCTCCGAGCCGCTCGATCCGCGCAGCGTCGTGCTCGGGCCCGGCGCGATCGAGCTGCTCGATGCGAGGGGCCAGGAGGTGCCGGCGACGCTGCTCGCGGGCGACGTCCACGCGTCGATCGATCCGACGAGCGATCTCGCCGGCGGCCAGGCCTACACGCTCAAGCTCGGCAGCCAGCTCGTCGATCTCGGCGGCCAGGCGATGGCGCCGACGTCGATCACGCTGACGCCGCACGACACCAAGGGCGCGACCGGACCGATCGCCCAGGTGCTGCGCACGCGCGTCATGGGCGATCCGGGCAGCCCGTCGCCGCGGCTCGGCACGACGCCGAACGTGATCGCGATGAACAAGCCGCTGATCGGCATGGAGACGTCGAACCTGCAGCCGAGCGTGCTCGCGTCGGAGCTCGGCGATCCGCAGGCGCTGAACGGGCCGATCGCGTTCCGCATCCCGAAGGGCCAGCGGCTCACCGCGACCGGCCTCGACGTCCAGCTCGGCGGCGTGATCCCGATCGGCGTGCAGACCGGCGACATCCAGATCGAGCTGCTGACCGACGCCGGCGGCCTCATCTATCGCAACCCGCACCAGGCGCCCGACCAGACGCCGGAGAACGAGCGCGCGCCGCTGTACGTCGATCTGTCGATGGACGTCGCGGTGTACGCGATCGATCCGACCGGCAACGCGGTGCTCGCGCAGACCGTGCTCGGCGTCCAGGGCGCCGGCATCGTCACCGCGACCGACGGCGTGCTCGACATCGAGTCGGTCACGTCGATGGAGCTCGGCCTCATGGGCGTGACCACCGCGCCCTCGAACATGGTGCTCGAGCTGATCACCGACCTCAAGGCGACACCGGCGACCGACACGCAGGCGCCGTCGCTCGTCGCGACCTACCCCGACAACGGCACCGCGCTGCTGCCGGTCGATGCCGGCATCGAGCTGATCTTCGACGAGCCGATCGACATCGATCGCGCGCGCGCCGGCGGCATCCAGCTCGAGGACGGTTCCGGCAACGCGGTCGCGTCCGTGCTCGAGAGCCACGGCTCGGTGGTCGTCGTACGGCCGCGCGCGCCGCTCGCGTACGGCACGAGCTACCAGGTCGCGCTGAGCGACGTCCGCGATCTCGCGGGCAACACGCTGCAGGCGCCGTCGATCCCGCTGCCGATCAAGGTCGCGACGCCGACGCTCGTGTCGACCGGCGTGCCGGCGACGCTCGTCGCGTCGCATCCCGGCGTCGCGTGCGCGCTGACCGGCGGCAACGCGACGAGCCCGGGCCGCTGCTCGGGCGGCGCGAGCGGCGACGATCTGTACCAGCCGTTCACGCTCGCCGCGAACGAGCCGGTCGACGTCGTGTTCGACCAGCCGATCCGCAACGCCGTGCTCGGCACCAGCGTCAAGGTCGAGGCGACCGATGCCAACGGCGCGAACGCGACCGCGGTGCCCGGCACGCTGATCAAGCGCGACCGCGAGCTCGTGTTCGTCCCCGATCAGCCGTGGACCGCCGGCAACCACTACCGGCTGTCGCTGATCTCGGGCGGCAGCAACACGTGCAGCGCGGGCGTGCTGTGCGGCATCCAGAGCGCCGCGAGCTTCGATCCGCTCGCCGGCACGACGAGCGGCAACGGCGGCGGGCCGAACGCGGTGTTCGCGTTCACCGGCGCGGCCGCGACCGGCGCGACGTACATGGTCACGGCGACCTCGCCGTTCTCCGACATCAACGGCACCGGGTTCTTCGAGACCGGCGAGATCGCGCGCGACGACAACCGCGTCGAGCTGAAGATCACCGGCACCTCGGGCTCGGTCGGCTCGGCGCACTTCAACGGCAACGACTGCGACACGTCGACGCCGGAGATCGAGCCGTGCATCTACCTCTCCGGCGCGCTGCCGGTCGACATGCAGGACGTCCAGTCCAACTGCACGCTGCCCGACGGCTCGACCGCGGCGAGCTGCATGCCGGTCGCGATGTCGGCGCAGGCGATGTACGGCACCTCGGTCAACATGACCGCGAGCGTCGTCGTCAGCATCACGAGCGACACCGGCACGTCGGTGATGCGCGTCCGCGAGCCGAAATCCGGCGGGCCGCCGATGGGCTACATCGTCGACATGGGCGGCACGCCGACGCTCGTCGCGCAGCTCGATCTGTACATGGATGCGCCGGACCTCAGCCTGCCGCTCGGCGCGACCCACGACCTCCACTCCAAGCCGCTGTCGGTGGCGCTGCAGGGGCCGATGAAGGTGCAGCCCGATGGCCGCATCGCGATCTCCGCGAGCAACACCGCCGACGTCAAGTTCGCGGTCAACATCAACGCGCCGATCGTCGGCGCGGGCGCGATCGACATGGTGATCCCGAAGGGCCAGATGCACCTGCAGCTGCTGTCGCCGGCGCTGCGTGGAGCGGCGCCGTGAAGGCCCTGCTCGCGCTGCTCCTGGTGTCGAGCGTCGCGTACGCGGACGGCGACGACGCGCCCGCCGTCGAGGCTCCCGCGCCGGCGCCGCTCGCCAAGCCCAAGGCGAAGAAGCGGTTCTACTTCCGCGCCGGAGTCGCGTTCGTCGATCCGCTGTCGCAGTCCAACGAGCTCGAGCTCGCCGGCGTCGACGGCCCGGCGAGCCTCGCGATCTCGAACGGGCCGATCGCCGGCTCGGGCGCGTCGATCGCGTCGTCGACGATCCCCGCGGTGATCATCGGCTACGTGCTGCCGAAGTGGCACGATCGCGTGGCGATCGAGACGATCCTCGGCACGCCGCTGACCGTGAAGATGCAGGCGACCGGCACGCTCGCGACCCAGTCGCTGGCGCCGACCGCGCTGGGCATCCCGACCGGCATCATGCCGCTCGGCCCCGAGCTCGGGCAGGCCGATGCGGTGCCACCGGTCGTCACGCTCGTCTACTCGCTGCTCGCCGACGGCCCGGTGCGCCCGTACGTCGGCGCGGGGGCCTCGGTGCTGATCGCGTACAACGCGCGGGTCACGAACCCCGTGCTGACCTCGGTCGGCAAGCCGTCGTTCTCGATCGCGCCCGCGCCCGGGCTCGCGCTGCAGACCGGCGTCGAGGCGACGATCTACGGCCGCATCTACGCGCGGCTGGACGTCAAGTTCATCGCGCTCATGCAGGCGCGCGCCGAGGTCCACAACATCCAGATGAACGCGCCCGACCTGCCGCTGTTCGGCACGGTCGAGGTCGGCACGGCCAAGATGTCGATGTGGGTCAACCCCCTCATCATCCAGGCCGGCATCGGCACGGACTTCTGACGAGGCGCCGTGCGCGAGCGGAGCGACGGCTATCGCCGCGGGCGCGGCGTCGCGTGCGGCGGCCGCGTGATCGGCGGGCGCTGGCGCCCCCACGAGTGCGGCGGCGGTCCGCCGTACTGGATGCCCGGCGCGCGCGTGTACTCGCGCGTGTGGCGCTCGATGCGCACCGCGCCCGGTCCGCGCTGCACGTAGCCGCGCAGGTTGCGGTCGAACAGCGAGCGATGCGGGACGTACGCGTACGGCGCCGCTGCCGCGTGGCCGAGCCGCACGGCGCGGCCGTTGCGCCAGATGAACGTCGGCGCGAGCGGCCGCCAGCCGACGTAGTCCCAGGTCGCGTCGCCGATGCGCCAGTCGACCCACGCGCCGGCGTAGGTCGCGCCCGGGATCCACGCCCAGCCGAGGTTGCCGATCACGACCCAGCGCCCGTAGTGGAACGGCGCCCAGCCCCACGCGTAGTCGCTGACCCACACGTAGCCGGTGGCGTCGTCGTAGGCCCAGTGGCCGCCGGTGACGTACGGCGTGAAGCCCGCGCCGACGACGCGGCGGTGCGGGACCCAGACGGTGCCGTACGAAGGATGATCGATCCAGCGCCCGTACGGCGCGAGCGCGGTGCGGAACTGGACCAGCGCACCCGGATCGGTCTCGGAGTAATACGCGCGCGGAGCCGGCTGAGCACTCGCCGTGCCGCCGAGCACCGTCGCGGACGCGACGACGAGAGCTGCAAGGTGGAGATAGATCTTCATGGCGATCGGCGATGACGCATAGCGCGTGCCTCGCCAGATCCGCGTCGTGGCTCGCCGCGGCGCACGCGACGTGAAAAATCCGCGTGCCGGCGTCGTGATGGCCGCAACTCGAGCATCAGCGGATGGCCGAGCAACCGGCGGTGCGCGCGCGTGTCTCTTCGATCGTGAGCGTTCGCGGCATGTGGTTGACGATGGTGGCCGGCACCGCGGCCGCGGTGTGGCTCGTGCCTCGCCACGCGGGCAGGCCGCAGCCGCCCGTGCAGGACCAGCCGTACGATCCGCACTGGCTGACGAGGGAAGCGTCCGCGCAGGTGATCGGCGAGGACGGCACGCCCGGGCCGCTGTTCGCCGGCGTCTACCTCGGCGGCCCGGCGCCGTCGGATGCGGCGCGCGCGCGAATCGCCGAGTTCGCGCGTCGCAACCACGTCGCGATCGAGCTCGATGTCGCCGACGACAGCGTGCAGGCGATCCGGTTCGACGTCACGTTCGGCGGCTGCTGCGGCTACGAGGCCGCCGACGTGCTCGCGCTACGCATGCACCGCCCGCACACCGGCGGCTGCTGCGTGTGCGGCGCCGACTCGTGGAGCGACGACTGGGCGACGACGAGCGACGACGGCATCTACACGCGCGCGCGCGTGCGCGTCAACCGCGTCGCCGTGCGCTGGGAGCGGGTGCTCGCGCCGGGCGAGCTCGTCGAGCGCGCCGACGCGCTGGTCGGCACCGACATCCACGTGCTCGCG
>JBLMXA010000969.1:0-9659 GCA_050257515.1 Acidobacteriota bacterium
CGCGCGCGAGCGCCGCGAGCTGGCCGCGCAGCGAGACCGCGGCGAGCGCGCTCGCCAGCGACGGGTGATCGATCGCGAGCGTCGGCACGACGGCCGGCAGCTCGCCGACGAGGAAGATGCCGATCAGCACCGCGAAGCCGAGCGCGCCGGCCGCGAGCGTCGACGACGTCGCCGCGCTCGCCGCGATCGTCCACGCGAGCAGCGCGGCGCCGAGCGCGATCGCGCCGAGGTAGCCACACGCGATCGTCGGCAGGTCCCAGCCGCCGGAATCGGCGCGAAACCACGCGACGACCGCGAGGTAGAGCAACGTCGGCAGCCACACGAGCGCGTACATGCAGCTCGCCGCGAGCCACTTGCCGGCGATCGCCGCGCGCTCGCTGACCTGCGCGGTCAGCAGCAGCTCCCAGCCGCCGCCGCGCTTCTCGTCGGCGACCGCGCGCATGCCGAACAACGTCAGCACGACGAGCTGCAGCACCCACGTCAGCAGCGTGCCGGACAGCTGGCCCTCGAGCAGCGCGCCGAGCGGCGCCGGCCGCCGGTGATCGGCGAGCTCGTTGACGAGCGCGGCGAACGCGAGCCCCTGCACGAACAGGAACAGCCCGCCGACGACGTACGCGATCGGCGCGCGCAGCGTGACCTGCAGCTCGCGGCGAAACGCCCACCACACGGCGCTCATGCCCTTCGCTCGTTTCGCGAACGGGCTGCGCTCGCAGCGGTCGATCTCCCCTCGGCTGCCGCCTCCATCAGCGCGACGACCGCGTCGTCGAGCGAGTGCTTGCCGGTCTTCGCGCACAGCTCGGCCGTCGTGCCGACCGCGCGCAGCTCGCCCTTCGCGAGCACCGCGACGCGCGTCGCGACCCGCTCGAGATCGGCGACCGCGTGGCTCGACACGAGCACGGCGCGCTGCTTCGCCGCTCCGATCAGGTGATCGCGTAGCTCGCGCGTCTGGATCGGGTCCATGCCGCTCGTCGGCTCGTCGAGCACGAGCAGCGGCGGCTCGCCGAGCAGCGCGTCCGCGAGCCCGACGCGCTGGCGGTAGCCCTTCGACAGCGTGCCGATCCGCTGGCGCGCGACGCCCTCGATATCGGCCGCCGCCATCGCGCGCGCGACCGCCTCGTCAGCGCGGCGCCCGAGCCGCTTGAGCCGCGCGCGCAGCCGCAGGTGATCGCGCACCGCGAGCTCGGGCGGTGCGGGCGCGTGCTCGGGCAGGTAACCGAGGCGCGCCTGCGCGCGCGCCCGCTCGCGCGCGAGCTCGACGCCGTCGATCGAGACGTCGCCCGCATCGGGATCGAGGAACCCGGTCGCGATCCGCAGCAGCGTCGTCTTGCCCGCGCCGTTCTCGCCGACGAGCAGCACGGCCTCACCCGCCGCGACCTCGAGCGTCACGCCGGCGAGCGCCTTGCGCTTGCCGAAGGCCTTCGCGATCGCCGACAGGCGGAGCATCAGGGCGCGATCTTAGCGCCCGCCGCGAGCGCGTCGACGAGCTTCGCATCGCTCCCCCCATCGACGACAAACACCCGCGTGCCCTCGGTCTTGACGTGAATCTCGCCGGCATGGGTCTTCGCGGCGACGCGCTCCGCGACCGTCGAGCCGTAGGCCTGCGCGAAACGCTGAGCCGCCTCGCGGGTGTCCCACGCGGTCGCGATCAGCACGACGAGCTTGCCGTCCTTGCCGCGCACGGCCGCGAACCGGTCGCCGCCCCAGTCCTCGGACACGTGGTCGCCGCCGTCGTGCTTCCACAGGCTGAAGTACACCCGCCACTGCAGCTCGCCGAGCACGCCGCTCGTGACCTCGTCGTAGCCGGGCAGCTTCGGCAGCGTGATCTCGTGCGGCGGATCGCGGTGCGCGAGCAGCTTGGCCTCGGGGTGCAGCACCTCCTCGGTCGAGTCCGGCGGGTGCGTGTAGAGGTCGTCGACCGCCGGCCAGCCGCCTTTCTCGTACGCGTCGAGGCAGACGAGCGCGCCCTTGAGGTACGAGTCGATCATCGGCACGAGGATCGTGCGCGGGATCTCGCGCATCGCCTTCATCGCGTCGGCCATCTCGCCCGAGCCCATGCCGGTCTGCGCGGTCATCGCGTCGACCATCGCCGACGTGTCCTGGTTCGCCATGCCCTCGAGCTGGCCGCGCAGCGCGCCGATCATCTGCGGCGTGATCGACTTGCCGCCGAACGTGTCGCTCACCGCGTAGAGGAACATCGCGAGCGTCGCGTCGCCCTCGACGACGAACCGCCGCGCGGTCTGCTGGTCGTCGTCGAGCTGGCTGACCCCCTTGGCATCCTCGGCGAGGTACTTCTGGAGATCGAAGTGCTGGTCCTGCAGGCCGTGCGTCAGCTCGTGCGCCGAGATCGCGTCGAGCATCACCGGCGAGTCGGGCACCATCACCAGGAAGAACTTCTTCTGCGCGGGATCGTAGTACGCGGCGGCCTGCGTCGCGAACGCCTGCTCCTCCGCCTTCGCGAGATCGATCGGCTCGGTGACGAGCCCCATCTGCAGCAGCACGGCCGAGAGGTCCGTGTCCTTCGCGTTCTCCTTCTCGACCTCGCGATGGACGAACGCGCGGAAGTCAGCGGCGCTCTGGTACTCCGCCGGGATCGGCTTCTCGAGCGGCAGGTCGCGCAGCTTCGCGAGCTTGGGGATGATGTCGTGGACGCGCGCGAGCGCGGCATCGGCGCGCGCCTTGCGGCGCTCCGGCGTGTCGGGCGCCGCGTCGGCGGCGGCCCACGGATCGGCCGCCGAGCCCGCCGAGCCCGTCGCCGACCCGCGCATCGCCGGCTCGCGGCGCTCGCGGCAGGCACCCAGAGTTGCCGCCAAGAGGCCGAGGGCGCCAAGACAGACGCCAAGGTGTTTCTTCAGAGAATTCTTCTTGGCGTCTGTCTTGGCGTGCATGGCGTCTTGGCGGCTAGTCCGACTCGGTACCGCGGCGCAGCGGGAGCCGCACGGTGAACGTCGTGCCTCCCGGCCCGCTGTCGCAGGTGACCGTGCCGCGGTGGTCGTCGACGATCTTCTTGACGATCGCGAGGCCGAGGCCGGTGCCGCCCTTCTTGCCGGTCGCGAACAGGTCGAACAGCCGGCCCTCGAGCTCCGGAGGGATGCCCGGGCCGGAGTCCTTGACCGTCCACACGAGCTCGTTGCCTTCCTTGTCGACGGTGACGCGCAGCCGGCCGCCCTCGGGCATCGCCTCGATCGCGTTGCGCGCGAGGTTGTGGAACACGCGCAACAGCTTCTGCTCGTCGAAGTAGGCGATGCCGTCGTAGCGCGCCTCGACCTCGAAGTCGATGCCGCGGCCGGCGGTCGCCGCGCCGAGCTGCGTGGTCAGCTCCTCGACGTAGCGGTTGATGTAGACCTTGCGAACGACGAGGTCGGTGTCGCCGCGCGCGAACGCGAGCACCTCGCGCGTCATGCCGGCCATCAGATCGAACTGGCGCTGGATCTGCTCGACGTACTTGTCGCGCTGACCGGCCTCGTCGGACGCGGCCATCAGCTGCGCGTAGCCCGAGATGATCGTCATCGGCGTCTTCAGATCGTGGAGCAGGCCCGCGAGCATCCGGCCGATCGACGCGAGGCGGTCGCGGTTGCTCTGCTCGCTGCGCCGCCGCGCGAGCACGATCGCGCTCGCCGCCTGCGCGGCGATCAGCACGAGCAGCTTGAGGTCCGCGTCGCTCCACGGCGGTGCGCCGTCGCGTACGGTGCGCCGCTGGTCGATGATCTCGATGCCGCCGATCACGTCCTCGCCGTCGACGAGCGGCGCGATCATGATGTGCTGCGGGACGACGCCGATCTCCTGCGCGACGTCCTTGGCGTGGCGCGGATCCTTCGACGGATCGTCGATCACGAGCGGCGTCCGGTGCGCGATCGCCCAGCCGAGCAGGCCGGTGCCGTGCGGCAGCGTGCGCTCGATCAGGCGCGGCGCGGCCGGGCCCTGCACGGTGCGGAACCGCAGCGAGCCGTCGCTCTCGACGAGCGCGATCGAGCCGGCCCCGCCGCCGAGCACCGTGATCGCCTGCGCGAGGATGCGCGACAGCAGGTCGTCGAGATCGAGCGCGTGCGACAGCTCCTTCTCGACCTCGTACAGCGCGTTGAGCTCGCGCTGCCGCCGCTCGAGATCGCGGCGCGCGTCCATCAGCTCCTTGTTCTGGACGACGAGCGACGTGTAGAGCCGCGCGTTCTCGATCGCGATCGCCGCCTGGCTGGCGAGCGCCGTCATCAGCTCCTCGTCGGCGGTCGTGAACGGACCGTCGGCCTTGTTGAGCACCTGGACGACGCCGACGAGCCCGCCCTGCGCGCCGACCATCGGCACGCCCAGGATCGAGCGCGTGCGATAGCCGCTCTTGAGATCGACGGCCGGCTGGAACCGCTGGTCGGCGTACGCGTCGGGGATGTTGACGATCTCGCGCGTCTGCGCGACCCACCCCGCGATGCCCTCGCCGACGTCGAGCCGGATCTCGACGACCTCGCCGCCCTGGATCACCTTCGACCACAGCTGGCGGCCGTCCTCGGTGACCATGTAGAGCGTCGCGCGATCGGCGCTCATCAGCTCGGTGACCTTCTCGACGATCATCCGCAGCAGCACGTCGAGATCGGAGGTCGTCGACAGCGCGCGCGACACCTCCTGGACGAGCGCGAGCGACCGCACCGGGTCCGATGCCCGCGCTGCCAGTCCCGTGCCGTCCGCCATGCGGCCGGCATCGTACCATCGCTTACTCCATGCCGCGGGGGCGCAGATCGTCCTCGTCGAGGCCTTCGAGGTGCCCGATCTCGTGCAGCAGCGTGTCGCGGATCTGCTCGGTCAGCTCGGCGCGGGTCTTGACCGCGCGAGCGAGGTTCTTGCGGTAGAGCACGATCGACGGCGGGTCGTCGCCGGCGACCGGCGAGCGGCCGACCGGGCCGCGGTAGAGGCCGAGGATGGTCGGCGGAAACGGCGGCGTCACCGCCTTGAGGTCCGCGGGGTCCGGCAGGTCGGCGATCTCGACCTTGATCGCCTTGACGTGGGCGCGGCGGTCGGCCGGCAGCATCGCGATCACCGCGTCGATCTCCTGCTGGAACTCGGCGACCGAGATCAGGACCGGCGGCGACAGCTCGCTCGGCGCCAGCTCGACCGCGCGCGCGAGCTCCTGGTCGGCCTCGGGGTCCTTCAGCTGCTCGAGCACGAGCCCGTACATCTGGTGCGTGTAGGCGTCGTCGGGCTGGACCGCGAGCGCCTTCTGGAACGCGGCCTTGGCCTCGGTGAAGCGCGACAGGTCGAACAGCGCGACGCCCTTCTCGTGCAGCGCGTCGCCGCGGCCGGGCGCGATGCGCAGCGCGGCATCGACGCGCTCGAGCGCCTCGTCGCTGCGGCCGAGATCGTTGAGCGCCTGCGCCTCGAGCACCGCGAGATCGGCGGCCAGCGGCGCGTTGCGCCTGCGGCGCGCGAGCGCGCGCCGGCTGCCCCGTTCCGCCAGCTCGAGGCCGAGCCGGAGCGCGTCGCGCCCGCGCTCGCCCTTGCCGTTGACGTAGAAGTCGGAGACCGCGCGCAAGGTCTCCGGATCGTCGGGATCGAGCGCGAGCGCGAGCGAGTACGCGGTCTGCGCCTCGGCGTCGCGCCCCAGCGCGGCGAGCGCCGCGCCGCGGAGATGATGAGCCTCGACCGACGTCGGCGCGAGATCGGCCGCGCGGTCGGCGCACGTCCACGCGGCGCCGAACGAGCCTTGCTCGATCTGCTTGTTGGCCTCGTCGAGCAGCTCGGTCACGCGGGTGTCGTCATCGGCGGTCTCGGCGATCTTGGCCGGGCACTCGACGACCGCCTCCTCGTGATGCGGGCGGACGCCGCCCTCGATCAGGCCGCCCGCCTTCGACGGGACCGGCTGCGGGGTCGACGCGGCGGCCGGCGGCAGCGTGGCGGCGCTGGCCGACTTCTTCTCGATCGGATTGCCCTTGCAGCCGGCACACACGGCCAGCGCGGCGAGCCAACCCGACAGTCGCATGGCGCCTATCTTAGCTTGGGATCGATGCGAACGCGAAACCCAAGCGTCATGCTAACTTCGCCCCCATGCGAGGCGAGGGTGAGCTCTGGCACGTCGTCGAGGCCACGCGCGATGACGGCACGCCTACCACCTTCCAGATCCGCGAGCTGGAGCCCCAGAAGCAGCTCTCGCGCATCTTCGTGGTGGAGATGCCGTACCCGACCACCGAGCTGTCCCGGCTGCCGAACGCGCTGGCGTACCGGACCTTACGGCGATTCGAGGAGCAGTTCCTGTGGCCCGCGTGCGCGGCGCAGGGCTGGGAGCTGGTCGGCCGCAAGATCGAGGACGGCTCGTTCTTCCTCTACATGTACGGCGCCTCGGAGCCGCAGGCGCTGATGGAGAAGCTCGCGCCATTCGACGCGGCGCTCGGCTTCTTCGACGATGACGACCCCGAGTGGGCGGAGTACGCGACGCTGCGCGAGCTGCTCGCGCAGGCGCGCAAGCTCCACAAGCCGCCGGCGGCGAAGAAGAAGCGGCCCGCCGCCCGCAAGCGCCCCAGGCCCAAGACGAAGAAGAAGCGATGACCGAGGACGACGAGCCCTGGGAAGCCCCGACGACCCACGATCGCAAGCCGCCCGAGGAGGGCAGCGACGTGATCGCGCTCGACAAGGTTCGCCCGAAGTACGTCGAGGACGATCCGATCACGGTGCCGGTCGATCGCGCGCGCATCGCGGTCGTCGCCACCGGTGACGACGCGGCGCGCATCCGGAGGCTGTGCCACGAGGCGTCGCTGTACGTCCCGGTGATGGCGAACATCGCGATCGTCCACGAGTCGCTCGCGATCGTGGTGATCGGCGAGCCATCGCCGCCGGCGCCACCGCGTGTCGTCCACGTCGTCAGGCCGGCGATCGGCGACGACGCGCTGCGCGCGCTGCTCAAGAGCCTCGCGAGCGGGCGCGTGCTCCAGGCACCGCCGCGCTCCGGCGCGATCGATCCGCGGGTGACCGCGGCGGTGCGCAAGCTCGACGCCGCCCGCACCGCCGGCGCGCTCGAGGCGACCGCGGTCGAGGCGATCCGGGAGCTGGCCGGCGCGGACCGCGCGTACTGCCTGCTGCACGATCCGTCGTCCGGCGCGCTGTGGTCGGAGGCGCGCCGCGAGAGCGGCAAGGACGACCGCACCTCGGTCGCGGGGCTCGCCGGCTGGGCGGCGCGCACGGGGCTGCCGGCGTACGCGCCGTGCGCCGGCGACGATCCGCGCTGGCTGCCCGAGATCGACGACCCCGAGGGCAAGCCGCAGACGCGGCTCGCGGTCGAGCCGGTCGTCTACCAGGGCCACGTGCGGGCCGTGCTGCTCGCGGTGCGCCGCTGGCGCCACGCCGACTTCACCGACGTCGAGAAGGCCGCGCTCGCGCGGCTCGCCGACAACGTCGGTCCGATCATCGATCGCGTGCTATCGCGCCCGCCGGCGGTGCCACCGCCGGTTCCGGCGAAGCCTCCGCCGGCCGTGCCGCCGCGCGCGTCGGCGCCGCGCATCGAGCCGTCGACGACGCTCGCCGGGATGCCGCAGCAGCCGCGCGATCCCGCGCCGTCGCTGACCGATCGCATCCGCGCCGCCGAGGCCGAGGTCGTGCAGGCGCGGCTGCGCCTCGACGCCGCCGAGCGCGCGCTCGAGGAGCTGAAGCGAGCCTCGGGCTTCGTCGACGCCGAGGACGGCGACGACGAGCCGACGACCGAGCCGTTCGAGAAGATCGATCCCGAGGAGGAGTAGGCCTCGCGGTCGGGAGACCGCGTGGCCGCGCTGTCGCCTCTGTGACCGGCCGCGAGCGCGATGAGCTCGACGAGCATGGCAGCCGCTCACAGATCCGGCGGCGCCTAATGCGAGCGCCGGCGCTCCCGGCCGGAGAAAAAACGGAGAAGCAGAAGACTGCTCGCGCAAACGGCGGCGAGAACGCGCGGCGTTCAGAGGAGGCGCTGGTAGCCGCCAAGCGCCAGCGGCCCCGGCGCTTCGTGGGGCTCGAGCAGGCCGAAACGTTTCCAGTCGGTCTTCAAGAGCCGCGTCTGCGGCGATGACACCGGCAACGGCGTGTAGCCTTCCGGCGTGAGGAACTTCTCGTTCCAGCCGTCGAGCGCGAGGCCGCTCGCGTACGGATCGAGCTTCGCGTCGCGCAGGCGGCCGTTCGCGAAGTCTTCGCGGTGGCGGCGCCAGTTGTTGAGCACGTACGCGAGCGTGTTGCGCGCCTGCCGTGCGGTGCGGATCTGCGTCGCGTGATAGCGGAACTCCCACACCTTCCCGACGCTGTCATGGTCGGCGTTGATCGCGCGCGCCGCGTTGATCGTGAAGCTCTGCATGCCGCGGCTGAGCGCGCGCTTGCTGATCGCCTCGAGCAGCAAGTGCAAGTGGTTCTGCTGGATCGACAGGTGCACGATCCGGAAGTCGTCGCGCCCGAGATACCGAACGATCACCTTGCGCATGCGCGCATACAGCCTCCCGCGTCGCAGGCCGATGCTCCGCTCCTTCTTCATCCGCACGACGACGTGCACGGGAT
This sequence comes from Acidobacteriota bacterium, assembly GCA_050257515.1. Lineage (GTDB taxonomy): Bacteria > Myxococcota_A > Polyangia > Haliangiales > Haliangiaceae > JABFXX01. The sequence goes on from JBLMXA010000969.1 coordinate 8,485, forward strand.
GCCGGGCGTCGAGCTCGGGCCGCGCGCGATGCGGCACGTCGCGGCACATCCCCGTCTTCTTGCGTCCCGCCCCTGCCCTCTTGCCGCCGCGCTTCGGCTTCTCCTTCGCTCCCATGATTCGGGCAGTAACATGCGGGTCTGACAATCACCCATCTCCTCCCTTGCACACAGCTCACTCACTCACCGGGTGCTCGGTCACAGGCAACAGCGCTCCCACGCGGCGAGCTGTGATGCCGCGGCACCTACGGTGCTGGGATGCACACGCGACAAGCTCGCGACGTGCTCTAACCTTAGATCTCGCCGGTTCGGAAACGCGTGTACCCGATCTCGCAGCTGCATCTAAGATCGCGGCGATGGTGACCGCCCGCGCGCTGGTCGTGGCCATGGCACTGGCTGCCTGCTCCGACCGCTCACCGGAGCCAGTGTACCCAGACATCTCCTTTCCCGGTGTGACGGTCACCGAGGGAGGATCGACCACGTTTCCATTGAGGCTCGACGTCGTTCCGGGCTCTCTGTCGTCCAAGATAGGCGGCGTGTTGTGGACCGAGGATCCGAACGTCGCCGTCGTCATGCCGGAAGGCTTCGAGGTGTCGCCCACGAACTACCCTGCCATGATGACCGTGTACGGGGTCGACGACATGGCACCTGCCGGGAACAGGCGCACCGGCTTCAACGGGTTCGTCGGGGACAACACCACGACCAGTGGCGGCGGCGTCGAGGTCGTCGACAAGGACTCGCTGAATGTGATCGCGAGCACCTGGTACATCATCATGCCGCCTTCAGCCACGGCGACATTCGACGTCCAGCTCACGCAGGCGCCTCCCACCGACATGACGCTCACGCTGGCGAACACCCAGACGTTCGCGGTCGGGATCGCACCTTCGATGATGGTCTTCACTCCGACGGACTACGGCGTCGCCCAGACGGTCATGGTGACGAGCGCGACGGCTTCGGGCGCAGCATCGCTCGAGCTGAGCTGTGCGATTTGCGAGCGAAACGCACGGATCGTGGTGTCGGTGACCCAATAGCTAGGCATCCGCCCAGCTCGCGCCGACGCCGATGTCGACCTCGAGCGGGACGCTGAGCTTGTAGACGCTCTCCATCTCCTCGCGGAGCGCCGCGCCGAGCGCATCGGCGAGCTCGGGGGGCGCCTCGAACACGAGCTCGTCGTGCAC
>JBLMXA010000970.1:0-4466 GCA_050257515.1 Acidobacteriota bacterium
GAAGTACCAGGACGAGCTCGCGTACAACCCGAGCTACATCGAGATGTACCGGCGCGGCAACGCGTACCACGGCGCGCACCCGTGCTTCATGTGGTACTGGGGCCAGCGCGGCCGCGAGAAGGTGAGCCGCGTGATCGTCGTCGGCGCCGACAACGCGACCGTGCCCGAGATCATGGGCTGGGAGACGGCGGGCTCGCTCGCCGAGGCGATCGCGATGGCGCGCGGCACGATGGGCCGCAGCGCGCAGATCACGATGATGCACCACCCGCCGTACATGATCTGCGACGTGATGTGATGGCGGCCGGCAACGGACATAACGCCGGCAAGGGCGGCTACTTCCGCGAGACGGAAGACCGGTGGAACGGCGCCCGGCCGTGGCCGGACGTCAGCGACAAGCACCTGCCGCCGCTGCGCGAGCCGGTGACGAGCAAGCCCAGGCTCGACGTCACCGAGATCCTGCGCGGCAAGCGGATCCTGTTGATCGGCACGACGGGCTTCGTCGGCAAGGTCGCGCTGTCGATGCTGCTGCATCGCTACCCCGACGTCGGCAAGGTCTACTGCCTCGTGCGGCCGGGCGCCGGCAACACCGCCGACGAGCGGTTCTACAAGAAGGTCGCGTCGAGCGAGGCGTTCGATCCTGTCCGCGAAGCTCACGGCGAGGCGTACCTCGACTTCATGAGGTCGAAGATCGAGGCGATCCCCGGCGACATCGGCCGCCCGCTGTGCAACTTCACCGAGGACCAGCTCGCGAGCGTCAAGGTCGACGTCGTCGTCAACAGCGCCGGCCTCGTGTCGTTCGCGCCGTCGCTCGAGAGCGCGCTGCGCATCAACGCGATGGGCGCGAAGAACGTGCTCGAGCTCGCGAAGAAGCTCGGCGCGCGGCTCGTCCACGTGTCGACGTGCTACGTGTGCGGCCAGCGCGAAGGCGACGTGTGGGAGGACGAGCCGATCGTCGGCTACTTCCCGCGCAGCAAGGCGATCGCGCGCGACTGGCCGAAGGGGCGAGAAGAGGACGAGCTGCTCGATACAGACTTCGATCCCGCGGCCGAGATCGCCGACTGCCAGAAGATGATCGATCAGGCGCGCGAGCGCTCGAACGACCGCCAGCACATCTCGCAGTTCCGCGAGCGCGGCGCCGAGATGCTGCGCGAGCAGCGCCGCGATCCCGACGACGAGGACGATCTCAAGATCGCGGTCGCGCGCGAGCGCAAGATCTGGATGAACGACGTGCTGACGAAGCTCGGCATGGAGCGCGCGCGGCACTGGGGCTGGACGAACACGTACACGTACACGAAGTCGCTCGGCGAGCAGATCATCCTCAGCAACCCGGGCATCCCGGTGACGATCGTGCGGCCGGCGGTCGTCGAGAGCTCGATCCGCTACCCGTTCCCGGGCTGGAACGAGGGCTTCAACACCACCGCCCCGCTGATGTACCTGATGCTGAAGGGGCACCGCAACGTCCCGATGGGCGAGGACACCGCGCTCGACGTCATCCCGGTCGACTTCATCTGTGCCGGCATGCTGCTCGCGACCGCGGCGATCCTCGCCGGCGAGCACGAGCCGGTCTACCAGCTCGGCACCAGCGACGCGAACCGGATCTCGAGCAAGCGCCTCACGCAGCTCACCGCGCTCGCGGTACGCCAGCACTACCGCGACAAGGCCGATCGCGGCGAGGACAAGCTGCGCTCGAAGCTGCGCGCGCGCCTCGAGGGCATGCCGGTCAGCTACGAGCGGTTCGAGAAGCTGTCGGCGCCGATGATCAAGCGCGTCGCCGACGGCCTCATCCACGTCATCGACGACAAGCTGCCGCGGTGGGGCGCGCCGCGCGTCGAGGCGTTCGCCGAGCGCGCCCGCGAGGAGCTGGAGAAGGTCTCGACGTTCACGGGGCAGATCCAGCAGCTCGTCGATCTGTTCAAGCCGTTCACGACCGATCACGACATCGCGTTCCGCTGCGACAACATCCGCGCGCTGTGGGCGCGCGTGACGCCGGCCGATCAGGACAAGCTGTTGTGGGCGCCGCACCTCGTCGACTGGCGCAAGTACTGGCTCGACACCCACTTCCCGGGCCTGCAGAAGTGGACGTTCGACAAGCTCGACGAGGAGTTCGGCACGAAGCCGAAGACCGTCTACACGTACAAGGAGCTGGTCGAGCTGTTCGAGGCGACGACCAAGCTGCACAAGAACCACCCCGCGCTCCGCCTGCTGCCGAAGGACGAGGGCCGCGAGGCAATCTCGTACACGTACGGCCAGGTCGGCGAGCTCGCGTGGCGCGGCGCCGCCGTGCTGCGCCAGCTCGGGGTGGCGCCCGCCGATCGCGTCGCGCTGATCAGCGAGAACCGGCCGGAGTGGGGCATCTCGTACTTCGCGATCCTGCTCGCGGGCGCCGCGTGCGTGCCGCTCGACAAGGAGCTGACGCTGGCCGAGGTCGAGAACCTCGTGCGCGCGTCGCGCGCGAAGGCGATCGTGATGTCGCGCAAGGTCGCCGAGCGGCTGGCCGGCGAGGCGAATATCGCGCTGCCCGTCGGCGACGACGAGGACGATCCGAGCGTCGTGTGGTCGCCGGCGTTCCCAGCACTTGGCGAAAGGATGAAGGGCGCCCGCGTGCTCGCGTTCGACGAGCTGCTGATGGAGGAGGCGCCGCCGATCCCGCGCGTCGACGTCAAGGGCGACTCGCTCGCGTCGCTGATCTTCACGAGTGGCACGACCGGCACGCCGAAGGGCGTGATGCTCACGCACAAGAACTTCACGGCGATGGCGAGCAAGCTGTCCGCGCTGTTCTCGCTGTACAAGCACGACAAGCTGCTCAGCGTGCTGCCGCTGCACCACACGTTCGAGTTCTCGGCCGGCTTCTTGATGCCGCTCGTGCACGGCGCGTCGATCGACTACCTCGAGGAGATCGAGGCCGACGCGCTCGCGCGCGCGCTCGAGGACGAGGGCGTCACCGGCATGGTCGGCGTGCCCGCGCTGTGGCAGCTGCTCGAGCGCAAGATCTTCAAGAACGTGAGCGATGCCGGCGTGCTGGTCGAGAAGGCGTTCGATTCGATCGTCGATCTCAACCGCTCGCTGCGCGACAAGCTGCCGTGGGATCTCGGCACCGGCAAGCTGCTGTTCTTCCCGGTGCACAGAAAGCTCGGCGGCCGCATGAGGCTGCTCATCTCCGGCGGCTCGGCGCTGCCGGCCGACACGATGAAGGCGTTCCGCGGCCTCGGGTTCAACCTGTACGAGGGCTACGGCATGACCGAGTCCGCGCCGGTGCTGACGGTGACGCGGCCAGGCGACAAGATCATCCCCGGCTCGGTCGGCCGGCCGCTGCCGGGCATCGATCTGAAGATCGACGCGCCCGACGGAAGCGGCGTCGGCGAGGTGATCGCGCGCGGCCCGAACGTGATGGCCGGTTACTTCGAGAACAAGGAAGCGACCGCCGCGACGATCAGAGACGGCTGGCTCCACACCGGCGACCTCGGCCGCTTCGACGAGGACGGCAACCTGTTCATCGTCGGCCGCAAGAAGGAGATGATCCTCGGGCCGAGCGGCGAGAACGTCTATCCCGACGAGCTCGAGGAGCTCTACGGGGACAGCGAGTACGTCAAGGAGATCTCGGTCGTCGGCCTGCCCGGCGAGGCTGGCCACGAGACGGTCGCCGCGCTGATCGTGCCGGACTACGAGGCCGACAAGGAGCGACGCGATCGCGAGCACGTGCGCGAGCTGGTGCGCGAGCACGTGCGCACGGTCGGCAAGGGCCTGCCGCTCTACAAGCGGCTCAAGGTGTTCCACATCTGGGACCACGAGCTGCCGAAAACCTCGACGCGCAAGATCAAGCGCCGCGAGGTGATCCAGGAGCTGCAGCGGCTCGAGCGCGCGGCGAAGGGCGGGGCGGAGGCCAAGCAGCTCGCGGCCGCGGGCGGCGGCAGCAGCTCGTGGATCCTCGACGTGCTCGCGGACGTGTCGCAAAAGAAGCGCGGCACGATCAAGAGCGACACGCCGCTCGCGGAGCTCGGCTTCGACTCGCTGATGTTCACCGAGCTCGCCGTCGCGATCGAGGCGAGCGGCGTCAACCTTCCGGATCCGAGCGAGCTCGTCGGGCTCGAGACGGTCGCCGACGTCGAGAAGCTGGTCGCGCGGCTCGGCGCCAAGCAGGAGCAGCAGCGCGGCGTGCCCGGGCGCCTCAAGGCGAAGCACGACAAGGACAAGCAGGCGGCGCAGCCGGCGGACGACGACATCGACGTGCCGCGGCCGCTCGTGCGTCTCGGCCGCGCGGCGCTGCGCGGCGGCATGAAGGCGCTGTACGAGCGCGTGCTCGAGACGTCGATCTACGGCAAGGCGCACGTGCCGCCGTTCGGCGGCTACATCGTCGCGGCGAACCACGCGAGCCACCTCGACACCGGGCTCGTCAAGTACGCGCTCGGCGAGCAGGGCGAGGCGCTCGTCGCGCTCGGCGCGAAGGACTACTTCTTCGACGATCCGGT
>JBLMXA010000971.1:0-3620 GCA_050257515.1 Acidobacteriota bacterium
CGTCGCGAGCATCGACGAGACCGCGTCGGCGAGCGAGGAGCTGTCGCGGTCGCAGGCGGGCGTCGCGGCGTCGACGCGCGATCTCGACCAGACGCTCGCCGCGACCGCGGTCGCGGTCCAGCAGATCGCGGCCTCGGTGGAGGCCGTGCGCAAGGATACCGAGTTGCTCGCACGCGCGGCGGACGGCACCGCGACGACGCTCGAGGAGACCGCGCGGTCGGTGAAGAGCGTCGCGGCGAACGCCGCCGAGCTCGCGACCGCGAGCCAGGAGCTGGCGGCGGCGGCCACCGAGACGAGCAAGAGCGTCGCCGCCGCCGCGCAGCGCGGGCAGGAGAATGCGTCGACGATCGACGAGGTCGCCGCGACGATCGAGCAGATGTCGGTGGGCAGCGCGCGGATCGCGGCGGACTCGCGCCACGTCGGCGAGCGCATCGCCTCGATCGCGGGCGGGCTCGCCGGCGTGACCGGCTCGCTCGACGCCGTCGCGAAGGACGCGAGCGACACCGCGAGCGCGGTGGAGCAGACGTCGGCGACGGCGGAGCAGCTCGCGCGGTCGATCCGTGGCGTCGCCGATCTCGCCCACGCGCTCGAGGCGAGCGCGACCGGGTCGGCGAGCACGGTCGGCGAGCTCGCGGCGTCGGTCGAGGAGGTCGCGGCGACGGCCGACAAGAACGCGTCGGTGGTCGATACGAACGCGGCGGCGATCGAGCAGGTCGCGCGCTCGGCGCAGGCGGTCGGCCAGTCGGCCGTCCAGGTGACGACGCTCGCGTCGTCGGCCGCGGCCGCGAGCGCACAGCTCGAAACGTCGACGCGCAGGATCGTCGGGCTCGTCGACAGCACGCGGGCGACCTCGGATCGCGTCGCGTCGTCGGCGCAGCAGGGCGGCGCGACGATCGGCCGCTCGATCGCCGGGTTCGCGAAGATCCGCCATTCGATCGCGGAGAGCTCGGGCGTGATGAAGGAGATGGGCCAGCGCGCCGAGGAGATCGGCGACATCGTGCAGACGATCAACCTGATCGCCGACCGCACGAACCTCCTGTCGCTCAACGCGAGCATCGAGGCCGCGCGCGCGGGCGAGCACGGCCGTGGCTTCGCCGTCATCGCCGACGAGATCCGCGCGCTCGCCGAGCGTGCCGCGACGGCCGCCGGCGACGTCGCGAAGATCGTGCGCGGCCTGCAGGCGACCGCGCGCGAGGCGGTCACCGCGAACGCCGAAGGCGCGCGGCTCGCCGACGAGGGGGCGCAGCTGTCCGAGGACGCGCGCGGCGGCCTCCAGGTGATCCTCGACGGGGTGCAGGCGGTCGATCGCGCGATCCGCGAGATCAGCACCGCCTCGGCCGACCAGGCGCAGGCGGTGCAGACCGTCGTCGCGGCGACGGCGCGCCTCGATACCGAGAGCCGCGCGATCGCGCGCGCCGGCGAGGAGCAGACGCAGACGACGCAGGCGCTCGCCCGCGCGACCTCGGAGATGCGCGTGATGGCGAAGCAGACCCGCGACGCGACGAGCGAGCAGGCACGCGCGCTGCGCGACATGGTGCGCGTCAACGGTCAGCTCGCCGAGAACGCGCAGAAGGTGAGCCGCGCGACGGGCGAGCAGGCGAGCGGCGCCTCGCAGCTCGCGCTCGCCGCGGCGCAGATGCGCGCGGCCACGACGCGGACCAGCGCGGCGATCGCGGACCAGCTGCGTTCGGTCGGCGCGATGAGCGGTGCCGCGCAGGAGGTCGCGGTGGCGACGCAGCGCACGACGACCGGGATCGAGGAGCACGCGCGCGGCGCGGGCGAGATCGCGAAGGCGATGGACAGCGCACGCAAGGCGGCGGTGATGGCCGCGCGCGCGATCGCGGAGCAGGCGCGCGCGGCGGGTGATGTCGAGACGACGTCCGCCGAGGTCGCGCGGCTCGCGGCCGAGGTCACGCGCTCGACGACCGAGCAGAGCACGGCGGTCGGGTCGCTCGTCGCCGACGGCGAGGAGGTGCGGCGCGTCGCGCGGCAGACCGCGCGCGCGATCGTCGAGCAAGCCGAGGCGCTCGCGAGCCTCGTCACGGGGGCGACGCGGCAGACCGCGCTGGTCCAGGGCATCGCGCGCGCGACCGCGGAGCAGGCGACGTCGACCGAGCAGGTCGCGCTCGCGATGCGCGACATCCGCCAGCGCACGCGCGAGCTCGCGGCGACGTTCGCCGATCAGGGCAAGGGCGCGGCCGCGACCGCGACCGACGTCGCGCTGGTCGCCGAGCAGGTCGCCGGGATGCGGCGCGCGACCCAGGAGCAGGCGGAGCAGATCGAGTTGCTCGGCGACGGCACGAACGGCAAGGGCGTGGAGGGCACCGCGTGAACCCGGGCACGCACACGATCACGGCTGCGGAGCGCGCGCGCATCGAGCACATCGATCGCCTGTTCTCGCTCGGTCCTCGCGGCACCGGCGAGCTGGTCGCCGCGCTGGCCGATCCGAGCTGGACGGTGCGGCGCGCCGCGGTCGCCGCGCTCGCGACGCTCGGCGACGACGCGGTGGAGCCGTTGTGCGCGCTGCTCGCGACGAGGCGCGACAACGAGAACGCGCTCGCCGCGGCCGTCGACGCGCTTGCCAGCTCGCGCGGTGCTGGCGTCGTCCCCCGGGTGCTCGCGCTCGCCCGCCACGAGCGGGCGGCGGTGATCGCCGACGCCGCGCAGATCCTCGGCCGCCGCCGCGCCGCGGAGGCCGTGCCCGCGCTGGTCGCGCTGCTCGACCACGCCAACGATAACGTCGCGATCGCCGCGATCGAGGCGCTCGGCGCGATCGGCGGCACGACCTCCGTCGACGCGCTCGCGCGCGTGGCCGCCGAGCGGCGGTTCTTCCGGACGTTTCCGGCGATGCAGGTGCTCGCGCGCACCGGGGATCCGCGCGCGATCGCCGCGCTCGCGGCACTGCTCGAGGACCAGACGTACCGGTTCGAGGCGGTGCGCGCGCTCGGCCGCACCGGCGCGGTGCAGGCGATCGCGCCGATCACGGCGCTGCTCGCGAACCCGAGCGACGCCGTGGTCCGGCTGGTCGCGGTGGCGCTCGCGGAGCTGATCGAGCACGCGGAGTGGGCGGGGGCAGGGCCGCGCGTGTCCCGGGCGCTGCGCGAGGTGCTCGCGCCGTCGCTGCCGCGGCTGCTCGGTGCGCTCCGCCATGCCGACCGCGAGGAGCGCGTCGCGCTGGCGACCGTGCTCGGCCGCGCCGGCGACGGTAGCGTGCTGCGCGAGCTGACCGGACTGCTCGACGACGAGGCGGTCGCCCGGGCGGCGACGTCGGCGCTCGAGCACCTCGCCGACGCGTCCGACGACGCGCTGGTCGCCGCGCTCGCGACGTCCGACGCCGGGCGGCGGGCCGCGATCCTGCCGCTGCTCCGGTCGCGCGCCGCGGCCCCGGCGATCCGCCAGCGGTTGCACGACGACGATCCCGAGGTCCGCGCGCGCGCGTGCGAGGCACTCGCGCGCGTCGGCGACACCGCGTGCGTGCCCGCGCTGTTCGAGGCGCTCGCCGATCGCAGCGCGCGCGTCGCGCACGCCGCGGTCGGCGCGATCCAGGCGCTCGGCACCGCCGAGACCGAGCACCTCGCGCTCGCCGGCGCGCGCGCCGCGAACCCGTCGGTGCGCCGCCA
>JBLMXA010000972.1:0-6566 GCA_050257515.1 Acidobacteriota bacterium
CGCCTGGAAGATCGCGTTCCCGCACCCCGATGGCGGCCGCGTCGAGGCCGAGGCGCCGCTGCCCGCGGACCTCGCAGTCCTGCTCACGAGCCGGTGAACAGCAGGTCGAGCGCGGCGATCAGCTCGGCTCGCATCGACGCCAGGGAACCGACGCGTTTTCCTAGCGAGGCCCTCGTGATCGCGCTCAGCATCGGCACGACGATCACGTAGTCCACACCGCCGATCGTAGCGGTCGGAGTAGCGCGGCTGATCGGCGCGGTGTCGTAACGATCGCGGCGCGCAAGCGGGACGACCGTACGCGTCTCCAACTGTGCGAACACGTCCGCCTGGACATCGACGAGCAGCGGGTAGGTTGCTCCACGATCGTTGCGAAACACGTCGAACTGCGCCATCAGAACAGCCGCCGCTCGTCGCCGAATGCGCCATATTTGTTCACGAACGCGTTGTAGCCGGCGATCGCCACCTGGTTCTGCTCGAGCCAGCTCGCTTGCTCGCGTTTCTCGATCGCCTGCTCGAGCGCCGTCTCGACGACTTCGGACAGGTTCAACCCCAGGCGCTTGGCGCGTCGCACCAGATCGACACGCAGCGACAGGTTCGTCGGTGCCTTGCGGGCGACACGCTTGCCGCTTCTCCTGCGAGCCTTCGCGCGACCTCTCATATGCGCATTATATGCGCATCACCGCCGCTCGACCAGCCACGGCTGGCCGTCGACGTCGGCGACGCCGTAGGTCCAGTCGTCGCCGGCCGCGACCGGCTCGACGCGGTCGCCGGCGTAGGAGCGCACGGGCGGCGCGCGGCCGAGCTCGCAGCGGAACACGCCGCCCTGCAGCTCCGCGACGATCGCGAGCGGGTGCGCCACGAAGTGCGCTGGTGCCGGCACCGCCGGCGCCTCGTAGATCGTCAGCCACAGCCGCACGCCGCGGATGCCGAAGTCGGGCCACCGGTGCTGCGCCTGCGCGACGATCGCGGCGAGCCGGCGGTGGAGCTCGTCGGGAGCGCGCGCGGCGATCGTCGTGCGATTCGTGTGATCGAACCACTCCTGCACGTACGGTGGCGCCGGTGCGTTCGCGAACACCTCGAAGTGGCCGGTGGCCACCGCGTACGGTTGGTGCTCGCTGTAGGGCTCGCGCGCGCGGATCGACGAGAACATCGGGAAGTTCGTGAACGGGTACGTGTTGGCGACCTGGGCCAGCCCGGGCACGAACACGATGACCGCGTCGTAGACGACGAACGCGATCACGTACCAGCGCGCGGCGCGCGGAGGCGGCGCGTCGCCGGCGGGCGGCGGCCGCCGCAGCAGCGCGTCCCAGTCGACGAACACCGCGTAGAGCGGCAGCCACCACGGGTTCCACAGATCGACGACGAGGCCGAGCGCGATCGTCTCGATCACGAAGAACGCGCCGCACAGCGCGCGCAGCACCGGGCGCTTGACGAGGAAGCACGCGGCGAGCGGCGCGGCCTGCGAGATCAGGTTCAGCACCGCCGCGGTGCGGTAGCGCCACGGATCGTCGATCAGCCAGTCGACGAGCGGCGGCCGCGGCAGCCCGGCGAGGTCGTACTTGACGAGCAGCTGGTGGCGCAGGTTGTCGGACAGCGCCCAGCGCAGCGTGAAGTGGCCGTGCGCGAGCTTGTAGACCGCCGCGCCGGCGAACATCAGCGCGACCGCGAGCTGCACGAGCCGGAGCGACCACTGATAGCCGCGCGGCACGTCGCGCGCGGGCAGCCCGCGCACGCGCCGGATCAGCGCGTCGATCGACAGCACGTCGCCGCTGCGCGCGCCGAGGAACGCCGCCTGCGCGAGGAACACGACGTTGTACTGATGCGACCACGACCGGCTCGACGCGTACGACAGCGACGCGAGCGCGAGCGCCGCGACGAAGCTGACCGCGCAGCTGGCGCGGCTCGCGATGCCGGCGAGCATCGCCACCGTCCCCGCGAGCGCGATCGCCCACAGCGCATCGACGAGCGCGTCGGGCGGCGGTGTGTGACCGAGCAGCATCCACACGCCGACAGGCCGGTACAGCGTGTGCTCGCCCGGGAGGTCGCCGCTCGACGGCGTGCCGGACAGCCGCCACAGCGCGCCGAGCACGGCCAGCGCGATCGCGATCCTCACGATCGCCGCGCCCAGCCGGCCGCCTTCGGCGAACCAGTAGCGGGTCCAGCGAGTCATTTCGCCTCAGCGTAGCGGGGTGCGCACGGCACGTACACCCGCGCTGTAGATCAGATCATGGAATCGCGCACGACATTTCAGTAGCGTGAGCCCATGCGCAGTCTCGTGCTCGTCTCGGTTCTCGCGGCATGCGGTGGCAGCCACTCGGCGACCAACCCCGACGCCAACAGCGGTGGCGACGGCAACGGCGGCACCGACTCGCCCGGCGGGGGCAACCCGGCGACGATCACGGTGACGCTCGTCGACCACCCGACGAACGCCGCGATGTACTCGTTCGTCGCCGCGTACCAGGACGGCGCCGCGCCGTGGACCGCCGCACCGGCGCCGTCGGGCGACACGTACTCGTTCACGATCAACTCGCCGGTGTGGGCGTTCGCGTGGACGTGCATCGTGCCCGGCACGACGATCGCGCGGGTCGAGCTCGCGTACTTCACGGTCGCCGAGAAGACGAGCTTGACCGAGACGATCCCCGTCGGCTGCACCGATCGCGCGATGAACGTCGGCGTGATGGGCGCGGTCACGAACATGCCCGGCGGCGGCGGCTTCGGCGCGTGGTACGCGACGCGCGGCCCGGTCGCGGTCACGCGCGGCACGGCGAACGGCGACGGCACGTTCGCGCTCGAGGCGCCGGCCGGCGCGCACGATCTCGTCGTCACCGAGGGCACGCTGACCGCCGGCACGCTCCTCGTCACCGACGTCGGCCTCGCGCGCGGCGTCACCGCGCCGACGACGACCGCGACGGTCGACTGGAACAACGCGAACCAGGTCGTCCAGGGCAACGTGACGTTCCCGCAGACCACCGCGGGCGCGTCGACGTCGACGACGCTGTACAGCGCCGGCCACACGCAGGTGACGCTCGTCGCGCAGTCGACGGGCCCGTTCGTGACCGAGGGCCTCGATCCGGCGGACGCGCTGACCGGCGACGTCTACGCCGTGGCGATGACGGTGCGCGGCAACGGCGCGACCGCGAGCGTCGAGAGCTGGACGACCACCACCGCGGACCAGACGTTCGCGCCGCCGACGCCGCTCGGCGGTGCGACGTCGAGCGTGCCCGCGGCGATGCCGTACCCGCAGATCCTGACGACGTGGAACGCGTACACCGGTGCGACCGGGTACGTGTGGGACGCGCGCCAGGGCGGCGGTAACGTCGGCACCACGAACACCGCGTGGACCGCGATCCTCGGCCCCGGCTACCTCGGCGGCACGCCGCGGTTCGAGATGCCCGACCTGTCGGGGCTCGCCGGCTGGAAGCAGGCGTTCCAGCTCGCGAGCGGCCAGCAGGTGATCGGCACGACCGCGGCGCAGGTGTCGTCGGCGGGCGCGGGTGACTTCCCGCCTGTCAACCCGGCGGTCGCGGGCACGACGCGAACGACCGTGTCCAGCGGCTGGACCGTGACGCCATAGCCAGGTAGACCGTGGCGTGGCCAAGGATCGCGCGCGGCCGTTCTCGCCCAAGCACCGGCGCTACTGGATCCCCGTGCTCGGCGGGATGATCCTGATCGGCCTCATCAACCTCGCGATCGGCTTCGGCTCCTACAGCGAGGCGCCGAACGTGCAGGAGATCGAGCTGCACATCCCGGTGCGCGACGCGCCACCGCCCCAGGACGCGCCCGGCACGATCGGCGCGAGCGAGCTGCCCGCCGTCGTCATGCGCGCGTTCGCGATCCGGTATCCGAGGACGATCCCGGCCGGCGCGCACAAGGGCGGCGACACGTTCACGATCGACTTCCCGCCCGGCGCGCCGCACCACCACGTGACGTACCGGCCCGACGGCACCTGGGTGTCAGAAGACTAGCTGGAACGGCAGCCGCGCCTGCGGGTCGGCCGGCGACACGACGAGCGACGCCGGCACGTCCCGCAGCATCGCGTGCACCGCCGGCAGGTCCCACGGCTGCAGCGCGTGCGCGTCGGCGCCGAGCAGGTTGCCGAGCGTGCCGAGCAGGTTGGCCGGCTGCTTCGGGAGCTCGTAGAGATCGACCTTGTCGTCGGCGGCCAGGCCCATGCGTTGCTTCGCCTCGTCGATCGCCGCGCCGAGGCCTCCGAACTGGTCGACGAGCCTGATCGGCAGCGCCTGGGTCCCGGTGTAGACGTGGCCGCGGCCGATCTTGTCGACGTCGTCCTTCGACATCTTGCGACCGTCGGCGACCGCGCCGACGAAGCGGCTGTACATGTAGCGCAGCTGGCCCATGACGACCGCGCGCTCGTCGGCGTCGTACGGCCGGTACCAGCTCTCGAGATCGGCGTGCTTGCCGTGCTGGTACGTATCGGTCGTGATGCCGAGCTTGTGCATCAGTCCCGACAGGTCGAGCTTGCCGGCGAAGATGCCGATCGAGCCGGTGATCGTCATCGGCTCGGCGAAGATCTTGTCGCAGCCGGCGGCGACGAAGTAGCCGCCCGATGCCGCGAGGTTGCTGAACGAGCACACGATCGGCTTGACCCCGCGCGTCGCGAACACCTCGCGCGAGATCAGCTCGCTCGCGACCGCGCTGCCACCGGGCGAGTCGATGCGCAGCACGATCGCGCCGACGCGCGGGTCGCCGCGTGCCGCCTGGAGCGCGGCGATGAGCGTCTGGCCGCCGGCGAGGTGGCCGAGCACGGGGACCGACTTCGACTCGCCATCGCTGATGTCGCCGTCGACGTAGACCACCGCGATGCCCGGCCGCGCCCAGCGATCGGGGCGATCCGGCCGCGGCCGCTCGACGGAATACACGCCGTGGAGCTCGGAGGTGATGAGCTCCGACACCTTGTCGGGCGGCGCGACCGCGTCGACGAGCTCGCGCGACTTCGCGAGATCGCCCGCGGTGTACGGGGCGGCGTCGACGAGCTCCTGCACGCGCGCCGCGGTGAGGTGGCGGCCGTCGGCGACGGCCTCGACCCACCGCTGCCACAGCGAGTCGTAGACGTCGCGGTGCATCTTCTGCGCGGGCGGCGTCGGCCCGGTCTCGGTCAGCTGCTCGGGCGCGCTCTTGTACTCGGCGATCTTCTCGAACTCGGGGACGACGCCGAACAGATCGAGCGTGCCGCGGAAGTAGAGCGTCGTCGCCGCGATGCCGGTGACGCGCAGCCCGCCCGCGGGATCGACGTAGATCCGGTCGGCCGCGCTCGCGACGAAGTACTCCTTGTTCGCGCCCGACACCATGTACGCGAACACCTTCTTGCCGGCGCGGCGCACGGCGAGCACCTCGTCGCGCAGCTCCTCGAACGTCGCCCAGCCGGCGCTCGGCGCGTCGAACGTGACGACGAGCGCCTTCGCCGAGGGATCGCGCGCGATCTCGCGCAGCCGTAGCACGAGCTGCGTCAGCTCGCGCACGCCGATGTCGCCCGACAGCTCGACGCGCTCGATGTGATCGCGGCGCGGCACGACGGACGCCGGGCCGACCGCGGAGGCGCGCGCGACGAGCTCGCCGCCGAGCGCGTGGTTGCCGCCGGTCACCGGCCGTACGCCGGTCGCGAGCACCGTCGTGCCGACCTGGCCGAACGACACCTCGACGCCGAGCGTCGCGCGCTCCTCGCGCCCGTTGCGATCGGTCGTGCCCGTCGGCGAGTCGATCAGCTCGTGGACGTCGCGCGACTCGACGAGCCCGAGCGCGTACACGCCGCGCGCCACGCGCAGCGACGCGCGCGCCCAGCCGTCGACGTCCTCGCGAGTCTCGCCGAGCCGGCCGCCGATCGCGAGCTCGAGCCGGTCGCTCGCGAGCGGCCGCACGACGGTCTCGACCTCGTAGCGGCGTTGCACCGGCGTGCCGCCGATGGCGCGCGTCGACAGGTCGCGCAGCGCGCCGCCGACCGCGAGGTAGGCGCCGAGCCGCAGCGACAGCCCGAGGTCGAACGCGTCGACGCCGGACAGCGCACCGTCGGCGATGAAGTGGTGCCACGCGACGCCGAACCCGGCGTTGGGGCCGAGCCCGGTCGCACAGGCGAGCGTCAGCCGGAACGGCTCGCCGGGATCGGGCGACAGCTCGGCGCGCGGCGGGCGCAACCACTCGAGGCCGAGCCCGAGCCCGAGCTTGGGCACGAGGTGGCCGCCGACGGTGGTGCCGACGTACGCGCCGAAGCCCTGCCCCGCGCTCGTCGCGACCGCGCTGTCGTCGGCGTCGACCGCGAGCGCGAGCTCGGTGCCGCGGAGCAGCGCGAGCCCGCCGGGGTTGGCGTCGACGGCGCGCGCGTCGTGCTCGCCCGCGAGCGGCGTCGTCGGCAGCGCCAGCCCGCCGGTCGGCTCCTCGGCGTAGCGGATGCCGACCTGAGCAGCCGCCGGTCGCGGCCACACGAGCGCGGCGGTGAACATCACGAGGATCAGCGCGCGAGCCATCGGGCGCGACTAGAGCACGACTCGCCCCATCAGCGCGAGGCGAGAGCGAGCGGCGCGCGGCAGCTCGAGGTGCACGCCCGGAAGCGG
>JBLMXA010000973.1:0-4768 GCA_050257515.1 Acidobacteriota bacterium
GACCAGACCTTCGCCGCCGACCGCGAGCGCGCGGCGGACGAGCCCGTTGAGCGGCGCGACGTCGGAGACCAGCCTGGTCTCGAGCGCGAGCTCGCCGCGCGTCGCGAGGATCGCGAGCCCGTGATCGCCGATCGTGCCGGTGACGATGATGCGATCGCCGGGCCGCAGGCCGCGATCGGGCACCACGCGCGACGTGATCGCGACGCCGGTCGTCGCGATCGCGATGCGATCGAGCTCGCCGTGGCGCATCACCTTGGTGTCGCCGGTGACGATCGTCGTCTCCGACTCGGCGCACGCGGCGCGGATCGACGCCCAGATCTGCTCGAGCTCGGCCTTCGGAAAGCCGTCCTCGAGGATCGTCGCGCACGCGAGCGCGAGCGGCTCGGTCGCGCCCATCATCGCGAGGTCGTTGACCGTGCCGCACACCGCGAGCCGGCCGATGTCGCCGCCGGGGAAGAACGGCGGCTGGATCACGTGCGAGTCGGTCGTCAGCACGAGGTAGCGCCCCGCGCCGATCGGGATCGCGGCGCCGTCGTCCATCTCGGGCAGGCCGATGCCGCCGTCGACCTTGCCGAAGCCGGCGGCGAAGATCTGCTCGATCAGCGCACGCATCGCGCCGCCACCGGCGCCGTACTTCAGCGTGATCTTGTCCTCGACGAACCGTGGGTTTCTCACGACGCGCGCCTCCTGATCTGCCGCAGGTCCGGGTGCCCGCCGTACTGGTGCCAGATCTTGCAAGTACCTTCCGCGCTCACCATGCACGCGCCGACCGGTGCGTCCGGCGTGCACTCGCGCCCGAACAGCGCGCAGTCGTGCGGCGACGCGATGCCGGCCATGATGTCGCCGCACTGGCACTGCGCGACGAGCGCGGGCGGCGCGTGATCCCACAGCGCGCCCAGGTCGATCTCGAACCGGCGCCGCGCGTCGTACTGGGCGAACGCGTCGCGCAGCCGCAGGTTGCCGTTCGGGACGTGCGCGATGCCGCGCCACCTCCCGCCCTGCGGCTCGAACACGCGCCACAGCACGTCCTGCGCCTCGCGATTGCCGTCGCGGGTGACGCAGCGCGGATACGTGTTCTCGACGCGCGGCTCGCCGGCCGCGATGATCTCGACGAGGCGAACCAGCCCGGCGAGGATGTCGAGCGGCTCGAACCCGGCGACGACGACCGGCAGCTGCTGGCGCTCGACGAACCGCTCGAACACACCCCAGCCGGTGATCGTCGCGGCGTGGCCCGCCGCGAGGAAGCCCTCGATCTTCGAGCCCGGCATCTCGGCGACGATCTCCATCACCGGCGGGATGTACTTGTGCGCGGACAGGATCGAGAAGTTGTCGGGCACGCCGGCGATCAGCACGGCGGCGGTCGCGACCGCGGTCGTCTCGAAGCCCGACGCGAAGAACACGAGCGGCTCGTCGAGTGTCTTCGCGAGCTCGACCGCCTGCGCGACGCCGTAGACGACGTCGACCTTCGCGCCGGCCGCGCGCGCGTCGGCGAGCGACAGCGAGGTGCCCGGCACGCGCAGCATGTCGCCGTACGTCGCGATCCGCACGCCCTGCTTCGCGAGCGCGACCGCCTCGTCGACCTCGGGCACGTCGGTGACGCACACCGGGCAACCCGGGCCCATGACGACGTCGAGCTCGGTCGGGAACGCGGCGCGCAGCCCGAACTTCGCGATCGCCTGCTCGTGGCTGCCGCACACGTGCATGATCGACACCGGCGCACGGCCCAGGCTCTTCGCCGCGCGGGTCAGCGCGTCCTCGAGCGCCGCGGCGCGGTCGGGATCGCGGAACTTCATGCGCGCGAAGCCGTCGTCGCTCACGGCTTGCGGCCTTCCACCGCGTCGAGCTCGCCGCGCACGTCGGCGGCCATCAGGTCGTCCGCGGCGGCGCGCTGGAGTAGCTCGTCGTACATCGCCAGCGTCTCGCCGATCTCCTCCGCCGGGATGCGGCGGATCGCGAAGCCGACGTGGTTGAGCACGTAGTCGCCGGGCGCCACCGGTGCGTCGACGACGTCGAGCCGCACCGGCTTCGTCACGCCCCAGAAGTCGACCTGGGCGACGTCGCCATCGACCGAGATCACGCGGCCGGGAACACCGAGGCACATGCGCGCAGAGGCTGCAGGCCGCGTGCCGAGACGTTCGCCGGCGTTAGCTGCGGATCGCGCGCGCTTTCTTCGGGGGCGCTGCGCGGACCCGCAGAACGTGCGCGAAGCATCAGCGCTGTAGCGCGGCAACCAGCTCGCGCCGGCTCCGCACGCCGACCTTGTCGAACACGGCCTTGAGGTGGTCCTGGACCGTCCAGTCGGCGATCGTGAGCGCGCGCGCGATCGCGTCCGTCGAGCGACCAGCCACGACGAGCGCTGCGACTCGCTGCTGCGCGGGCGTCAGACCGCACGCGGCGAGCCGGAACGACGCGCGCGCGACGAGCCCCGCGGGTGCGAGCGTGATCGCGAACGAGCTCGCGCCGTCCAGCCGCGCGGCGTGGGCCTCGAGTAGCGTGCCGCGTCTCGTCGTCAGCAGGCCATGCGCCGGCGGAGCCTCGCGATCGCCGTCGAGTGCCTCGACGCGGCGAACCAGCGCGAGCAGCGCGAGCGGCAGCGGAGCGCCGACCTCGGCGACGGTGCCGGTCAGCTCGTCGAGCCAGGCGCGCGCCGCCTGGGTGATCGCCGCCACCCGATCGCCGTCGACAAGTATTACCGCATGCTCGCCCGCCGCGCCTCGATCGAGCGCGCCGGTGATCACGCGACGGATCGCGGTGGCGGCGTGAGCGGACGCGCGGCGGAGCACGTCGACGTCGTGGCGCGAGAAGCCAGTCGGGCCCTCGCGATGCAGGCACAAGAATCCCCACGTCACGTCGCGGGCGCGCAGCGCGACCCGCAGCTCGTCGCCGAGGCGGAGCGGCGCGATGATCTCCCGGTAGCGCGCGCTGTCCTCGCGGCGCCCGCGGGTGGCGTCGTCGAGCGTCGCGACCGGCTGGCGCGCGACGGCAAGCGCGCGGAAGTGATTCACGTCAGCCGCGGCGAGCTCGTTCGCGAGAAACTGCGGTGCCGACGCGGCGAGCGGCGCCTCCGAGCGCGCGTACGTGAACGCGAGCGTGCCGGGATCGGCGGCCGCGAAGAACGCCGCGTCCACCGTGATCACCCGCCGGATCGCGGCGAGCATGCGCGTCCGCAGCGCGTCGAGATCGCGGGCCTCGACGGCACACGCCCGCGCGATGCTTGCCACCTCGGCCGCGACCGGCGCCATGCGCCCATCGTACCTCTCCCAGAGACCTGGGATGGCGAGGATTCGCAGCCCGCGGGACGCTGAGCCATGACCCGCATCGACGAGATCGCCGATCGCATCTACCGGATCTCCACGCACGTGGCCGCGGGGCCGCCCGGCGGCATCACGCACAATCAGTTCCTCGTGCTCGGCGACGAGCCGCTGCTGTTCCACACCGGCACGCCGCGCACGTTCGCCGCCGTGCGCGATGCGGTCGCCACCGTCGTGCGGCCCGAGCGCCTGCGCTGGATCAGCTCGACGCATGCGTCGCGCCCCGACGAGTACGGCTCGCTCGCCGAGTGGCTCGCGATCGCGCCGAACGCGCAACCCGCGCACGGACGCGTCGGCTGCTTCCTGTGCCTCTCCGACGTCGCGGCGCGTGCACCGCGCCCGCTCGGCGACGGCGAGCTGCTCGAGCTCGGCGGGCCACGCGTCCGGTGGCTCGACACGCCGCACGTGCCTGGGCCGTGGGAGGCCGGAGTGATGTTCGAGGAGACCACACGCACGTTGTTCTGCGGCGATCTGTTCTCGCGCGCCGGCGCCGCCGACGTCGTCACCACCGGCGATATCGTGGAGCCGGCGATCTCCCACGATCGCCGCATGAACGGCAACGCGGTCACTCCGGCGACGGGCCCGACGCTGCGCCGGCTCGCGGCGCTCTCGCCCGCGATGCTCGCGTTGATGCACGGCCCGGCCTTCCGTGGCGACGGTGCGGCGCCGCTGCGCGCGCTCGCCGACCACTTCGACGCCCGGCTTCGCGAGGCGCTCGCGCCGCCCGCCGCGTGACCGCGACCATCATCCCCGCGCGATCGCGTCCGCGACCAGCGCCTGGCCGAGCGCGATGCCGCCGTCGCCGGGCGGCACGTCCTCGTGCGCCAGCACGCGCAGGTCGGACAGGCCGGCGCGGATGCCCTCGGCGAGCAGCGGGTTACAGAACGCGCCGCCGGTGAGCACGACCGGCAGCGGACCGTGCGCGGCGACCGCGGCGCGCACGCGATCGATCGTCGCGGCGACGAGCGTCGCGTGGAAGCGCGCCGAGATCGTCGCGGGCGCGACGTGCGTGACGAGGTCGGCGACGACCGCGCGCACGAGCGGGCGCCAGTCGAGCTCGCCGCCGTCGACGGCGAACGGGTAACGGCCGTGATCGCCGGGCGCGGCCGCGAGGTTCCACGCGACCGCGAGCTGGCCCTCGTAGGTCGTCGCCGCCACGCCGAGCGCGAGCGCGCCGATGCCGTCGAACAGGCGGCCGATGCCGCGCGCGCGCGGCGCGTTCCCGCCGCCGCGTATAATCTGGCGCGCGAGCGCGAGTGGCCGGCCGACGAACACCGGCAGCGCGTCGGCCGCGCCGGTGTCGCCGAGCGCGTCGTCACACAGCGCGAGCGCGATCCGCCACGGCTCGCGGATCGCGAGGTCGCCGCCGGCGAGCGCGATGGGGCGCAGCGTCGCGAGCCGCTCGAAGCGCGCGTAGTCGGCGAGCAGGATCTCGCCGCCCCACGCGGTGCCGTCGG
>JBLMXA010000974.1:0-9411 GCA_050257515.1 Acidobacteriota bacterium
AGCTCGGGGCCGACGATCAGCTCGGCGGTCGCGAAGTAGTGCTCGGCGACGCTCTTCTCGCCCTTGTCGAGCTTGGCCTGCGCCTTGTCGAGCAGGTCGGCGGCCTCGCGCAGCGACGCGGCCTTCTCGCCGACCGGGGTCTTCGCGGCGGGAGCGGCCGCCGCGGCTGCCGGGGTCGCCGTAGGGCCGGGATCGGCCGTCTTCGCACCGGGCTTGCAGTCGTAGTAGCAGTCTTCGAACTTGCCGGTCGTCTGGTGTGGCTTGCTCGACCCACATGCTGCGAGCATCACCGCCGCCGCGGCCAGCCGGCCGTGAGGTTTCATCAGCCGTATAGTACGCGCCGGGAGCGCGAGTGGATCAAGGCCACCGCACCACCTGTGTGGTACGGTGCGCTCGAATTTCGGAGCTTACGCATGGTGTTCGGGTTGTTCTCCAAAGAGCGCGCGCTGCAGAAGACGATCGAGAAGGCGACGAACAAGCTCGCCCAGCAGCCCGATCGCTGGGGCGCACTCGAGAGGTTGCGCGAGGACGGCAGCGAGGAAGCGCTGTACGGCCTGTGCAAGCGGTTCGCGGTGACCAGCTTGAAGGGCGTCGAGGACGAGCAGGAGAAGGCCTGGGTCGTCGATGTCCTCGTCGAGAAGGGCGGCGCCGCGTTCGCGCCGGTCGTGCGCTACATGAAGGGCGCCGAGCAGCTCGCGTTCCCGCTGAGCGTGCTCGAGAAGATCGCCGATCACGACAAGGTGCTGAAGGTCGTCGACGAGATCTTCGCATCGGAGCCGCCGGGCTACGTGCGGATGCCCGACCGCCGCATCGATCTGATCAAGTGGTTCTGCGAGTGGAAGGCCGCGACCGACGACGAGGTGATCCCGCGCGTCGAGCCGTACCTTCCCGACTTCGACGAGAACGTCCGGTTCAGCGCGATCGAGGGCCTCGCCAGCCGCGATCCGAAGAAGATCGCGAAGCCGCTGATCGACGCCCTGCTCCGCCCCGAAGAGGAGTCGGGCCGCATCCGCCGCACGGTCGTCGAGGCGCTCGAGAAGACGAAGGCGCCGCTCGGCGACCGCGCCGATCAGGTGAAGGCGATGCTGACCGGGCCGCTCGCCGACGACTTCAAGGTCGAGGGCGGGATCGTCAAGAAGAAGTGACCGTTCCGTGGTAAACGGTTGCCCCGGATGCCGCGCAGGAAAGATCTCGAATCGGTCCTGATCATCGGCTCGGGACCGATCGTGATCGGCCAGGCGTGCGAGTTCGACTACTCGGGCACGCAGGCGTGCAAGGCGCTCCGCGAGGAGGGCCTGCGGGTCGTGCTGGTGAACTCGAACCCGGCGACGATCATGACCGACCCCGAGCTGGCGGACGCGACGTACGTCGAGCCGCTGACGGTCGAGGTGCTCGATCGCGTGCTCGCGCGCGAGAAACCGAGCGCGATCCTGCCGACGCTCGGCGGCCAGACCGGCCTCAACCTCGCGATGGCGGCGGCGAAGGCCGGCCTCATCGACAAGCACAAGACCGAGCTGCTCGGCGCGACGGTCAAGTCGATCGAGATGGCCGAGGATCGCGAGCTGTTCAAGCAGGCGATGGCCCGCATCGGCCTCGCATGCCCGCGCTCGGCGCTCGTGCACTCCGTCGAGGAAGCGCGCGCGGTGATCGACGAGATCGGGTTCCCCGCGATCCTGCGGCCGTCGTTCACGCTCGGCGGCTCGGGCGGCGGCATCGCGTACAACAAGCCCGACTTCGATCGCATGGTGCAGTTCGGACTCGACCAGTCGCCGGTGCTCTCGATCCTCGTCGAGGAGAGCGTGCTCGGCTGTAAGGAGTTCGAGCTCGAGGTCGTGCGCGACGCCAACGACAACGCGGTGATCGTGTGCTCGATCGAGAACCTCGATCCGATGGGCGTCCACACCGGCGACTCGATCACGGTCGCGCCGGCGATGACGCTCACCGACAAGGAGTACCAGCGCATGCGCGACGCCTCGATCGCGATCATGCGCGAGATCGGGGTGACGACCGGCGGATCGAACGTGCAGTTCGCGGTCGATCCGAAGACCGGGCGCATGCTCGTCATCGAGATGAACCCGCGCGTGTCGCGGTCCTCGGCGCTCGCGTCGAAGGCGACCGGCTTTCCGATCGCGAAGATCGCGGCGAAGCTCGCGATCGGCTACACGCTCGACGAGCTGAAGAACGACATCACGCGCGTCACGCCGGCGTCGTTCGAGCCGACGATCGACTACGTCGTCGTCAAGTGGCCGCGGTTCGCGTTCGAGAAGTTCCCGTCGGCGAAGCCCGAGCTCGGGCCGCAGATGAAGAGCGTCGGCGAGGCGATGGCGATCGGGCGCACGTTCCGCGAGGCGCTCGGCAAGGCGATCCGCTCGCTCGAGACCGGCCGCGCCGGGTTCGATCTGCCGGCGCGCGACGCGGGCAACGACGATCTCGCCGCGATCGAGCGCGCGATCGCGCACCCGTCGCCGAACCGGCTGTTCCAGGTCGGCCGCGCGTTCCAGCTCGGGCTATCGCTCGAGCGCGCGCACGAGCTGACGCGCATCGATCCGTGGTTCCTGCACCACGTCCGCGACATCGCGCTCGCCGAGCACCACGTCGATCTCGGCGACCTCCGCCGCTACAAGCGGCTCGGGTTCTCCGACCGCCGGCTCGCCGCGCTGACCGGCAAGACGGAAGGAGAGATCCGCCAGCTGCGGTGGGCGCAGAACATCCACCCGGTCTACAAGCGCGTCGACACCTGCGGCGCCGAGTACGAGTCGTTCACGCCGTACATGTACTCGACGTACGAGGACGAGTGCGAGGCGCGGCCGACGACGAACAAGAAGGTGATCATCCTCGGCGGCGGCCCCAACCGGATCGGCCAAGGCATCGAGTTCGACTACTGCTGCGTCCACGCGGCGATGGCGCTCCGCGAGGAGGGCATCGAGTCGATCATGATCAACTGCAACCCCGAGACCGTGTCGACCGACTACGACACCTCGGACCGCCTCTACTTCGAGCCGCTGACCCTCGAGGACGTGCTCGAGATCTGCCGCATCGAGCAGCCGTGGGGCGTGATCGTGCAGTTCGGCGGGCAGACGCCGCTCAAGCTCGCGCTGCCGCTCGCCGCCGCCGGCGTGCCGCTGCTCGGCACCTCGGCCGACGCGATCGATCGCGCCGAGGATCGCGAGCGGTTCGGCGACGTGATGAAGAAGCTCGGCCTCACCGCGCCGCGCTGGGGCATCGCGCGCTCGCTCGACGAGGCCCGGCGCGTCGCGCACGAGATCGGCTTCCCGGTGATGGTACGACCGAGCTACGTGCTCGGCGGCCGCGCGATGGAGCGCGTCTACGACGCGCGCGGGCTCGAGGACTACTTCGCGAGGTTCCAGATCGCCTCGGGCCGCGGACCAGAAATGGCGCGAGGCGGACTTGCTCCGCCGAGCGGGAACGACGAGAGCGCTTCGGTCGGCTTCCCGCTGCTGATCGATGAGTTCCTCGACGAGGCGGTCGAGCTCGACGTCGACGTGATCGCGGATCGCTCGGGCGCGGTCGTCGTCGCCGGCGTGATGGAGCACATCGAGGAGGCCGGCATCCACTCCGGCGACTCCGCGTGCTCGCTGCCGCCGTACTCGCTGCCCGCCGACATCGTCGACGAGGTCAAGCGCCAGGCGCGCGTGCTCGCGAGCGAGCTCGGCGTCGTCGGCCTGATGAACGTGCAGTTCGCCGTGCTCGGCGGCGAGGTCTACGTGATCGAGGTCAACCCGCGCGCGTCGCGCACGGTGCCGTTCGTCAGCAAGGCGATCGGCAAGCCGCTCGCGAAGATCGCGGCCAAGGTGATGGCCGGGATGTCGCTCGCCGAGCTCGGAGCATTCCCGTTCGGCGAGATCGAGCCGCGCCACGTCTCGGTCAAGGAGGTCGTGTTCCCGTTCGTGAAGTTCGAGGGCGTCGACACGATCCTCGGCCCCGAGATGCGCTCGACCGGCGAGGTGATGGGCATCGACTCCGACTTCGCGCGCGCGTTCGCGAAGAGCCAGCTCGCGGCCGGGATGAAGCTGCCGACCCACGGCATCGCGTTCCTCAGCGTGCGCGAGGCCGACAAGCCGGCGATCGTCGAGATCGCGCGGCGGCTCGTCCACCTCGGGTTCTCGCTGGTCGCGACCCACGGCACGGCGGCGTTCCTGCGCGGCCACGGCTTGCTCGTCAAGGGCATCAACAAGGTGCTCGAGGGACGCCCCCACTGCGTCGACGCGATGGACAACCACGAGATCGACTTCGTGATCAACACCACGGAGGGCACGCAGGCGATCCACGACTCGCAGTCGCTGCGGCGGGCGGCGCTGATGAACGGAATCGCGTACTACACGACGCTGCGCGCGGCGCGGGCGTCGCTCGAGGCGATCGCGGTCGAGAAGCGCGGCGACCTGCGCGTGCTGCCGCTCCAGGGGTATGCGGGCATGTAAGCGTGACCGCGATCGCCGCGGTCGGCTGGCGTTTTGTTAAGCTGACCGGGTGCGGGGAATCGCGTGCACCGTGGTATTGGCCTGCGCCTGTAGCAGTCACTCCGGCGCGTACATCACGGTGACCGTGAGCGACCCACAGGTCGCATCGGTCGTGCTCTACATCGGCAACGACGGCTGCTCGGTGCCGAACGGCTCCGACAGCAGCGTGCCCTGCGCCGCGCTCACACCGGACACCGAGAGCCAGCCGCTGCGCGTCGGCCAGAACGGCGGCGCGTTCTTTCGCGACACCAACGTCAACTTCGAGTCGAAGGTCACCGCGGGCAAGGCCGAGTTCCACCTCGAGTCGACCGGCGGCGCGCAGACCGTCGAGATCATCGCGGTCGGCTACACGAAGGACCCCGCGACGAAGACCGCCGCCATGGTCAAGGTGCTCGACGGCGTGCAGATCCCGGCCACCAATTCGGTGAGGATCCAGACCACGCTCGATCCGGCGTCGCCGGTGGTGAAGAACGAGGATCCGAGGACCGCGCAGCCCGACGGCAGCTACGTGCTGGTGTGGGCATCGCCGAACGCACCCGGCGAGTGCGTGCTCGCCGAGCAGTGGAGCAGCGGCAAGGCCAGGCGCACGTACGTCGTCCCCTCGGAGGACGCCGACTGCGATGGCCTGCCGACGATGGACGGCAGCGGCAACCGCAACCCGCTCGAGTGCGATCCGCTGTGGTACATCCGGCCGACACCGATCGGCAGCGGCAAGAGTGACTGCGGCGCGCTCGGCCCGTTCACGACGAACAACACGACGACCGCGGACGTGTGCATGATCGGCGGCCCGGCCTGCCTCGACGGCGTCGGGCTGACGTCGGCGGCTTGCGCGCCGCTGGCCAACATCGCCTACTGCATGCCGCACGACGTGTGCCTCACCCACTGCGCGATGCCGCCGCCGACCGGCGGCCCGCTGTCGTCGTGCCTCGACGCGACCGCGACCGCGACGATGCCGCACGTCGAGTGCACGATCTACGCGAGCGACACCGGCGATCCGTGCGGCACCAACAACACCGTCACGATCGACGGCACGGCGCTGTTCGCCGGCTCGCAGAAGACGTGCCAGGGCCTGCAGTGGGCGCCCGATTCGCTGATCGACTACACGCCGATGGACACGCTCGCGTTCCCCGGCGTGCCGGCGCAGTTCCAGACGAGCGTCGCGGGCGATCCGTGCTCGATCCAGATCGAGTGGAACGGCGGCTCGCTCAACCCGCTCGCCCAGGAGGCGTGGGTGCTCGCCGATCTCAAGGTCACCGACACGCAGCACCTCGTGATCCCCGTGCGGTTCCTGCGGATGGGTTGCCCGCCGCCGGGAACCGACACGATCACGTGCACCGCGACGTGGGACGGCGCCGGCGTCGTCGACTCGATGCTCAGCTGCGCGAAGTGACCACGACGTCCTCGACGGTCGCCCCCGGGATCGTCGCGACGAGCTCGCGGTACCACGCGGTCGTCTTCTGCGTGCGGCCCGGCAAGGCCTTCGTGCCCCACACGATCGCGAGCGCGACGCGCGTACCGTCGTGGGTCTTCGTGCGCTGCGCGTCCTTGACGGGCGTGCCGGTCGGCCCCTCGGCGTCGCGCAGGTGCAGCAGGCAGCTCGCGTCGATCACCTGGCCCGACGGGTTGAACGCGTAGCTCGTACCGGCGGGCGCGACCTCGATCGCGAGCGGTGGGACGAGCCGGTCGACGTCGACGAGGCTGATCGGCAGCCCCGAGCACAGCGAGACCACGTTGCAGGTGTCGACCGCGGCGTTGATCTGCGGGAACCGGCCCTCGCTCGCGGCGGCGTGCAGGTACTCCGAGGCCGGCTTGCTACGGCCCGCCGGCTTGAACCCGGACGCGCGCAGCAGCTGGCGGACCTCGGCGCGCACGGTATCCGACGAGCACAGAGGCGCATTCGCCACGGGGTCGGCGAGCTGCGAGATCGCGTCCGGAGTCGCCAGCTCGACCAGCGGATGCGCGAATCGGGTCACGAACGCCCCGATCTCGAGGGTCGGGTGCGGGGCGACCTCGATGGTGAGTCCCATACCTACACATTAGCCCGCGACCACCACGCGGAAACCATGTTGCGTTACAATGTTTTCGTGTCTGTTCCGGGGGAGGCTGCGTCGCGACCGACCAGGCTCGGTCGGTACGAGCTGATCACGAGGATCGGCCAGGGTGGTATGGCGGAGGTGCAGCTCGCGCTGCAGCGTGGTCCGGCCGGGTTCGAGAAGCTCGTCGTCGTCAAGCTCGTGCACGAGAGCCTCGCGTCGCAGAAGGCGTTCGTCGACATGCTGCTCGACGAGGCGCGCGTCGCCGCGCTCGTCAAGCACCCGAATGTCGTGGACATCTACGACCTCGGCCAGGCGGAGGGCCGCTACTTCATCGCGATGGAGTACCTCGAGGGCGAGCCGCTGCTCGCCGTGCTGCGCGCCGGCCGCGAGGGCAAGCGCCTCGATCCGCTGTCGACCGGTCGCTTGATCGCCGACACCGCCGAGGGCCTCGACGCCGCGCACGAGCTGCGCAGCATGTCCGGCGAGCGCATCGAGCTCGTCCATCACGACATCTCGCTCGGCAACATCGTCGTCCTCTACAACGGCCAGGTGAAGCTCGTCGATTTCGGCGTCGCGAAGGCGACGATGACGGCGGGGCCCAAGGCGAAGGTCCAGGGCAAGTTCAGCTACATGGCGCCCGAGAAGCTCAAGGGCGCGCAGGGCGATCGCCGCAGCGACATCTTCTCGCTCGGCTGCGTGATGTGGGAGGCGCTCACGCTGCGGCGGCTGTTCCGCGGCGGCAACGACAACGAGACGATGCGCCAGGTGCTCGAGCTGTCGATCCAGCCGCCCTCGAAGATCAACGGCGACGTGCCGCCCGAGTACGACGCCATCGTGATGCGCGCGCTCGAGCGCGATCCCACCAAGCGCCAGGGCACCGCGAAGGAGCTCGCGGTCGAGATCGAGGAGCTGCTGCGCAAGCGCGGCTACGGCGCCAAGAACGACAAGGTCGCGCGCTACATGCAGGAGACGTTCAAGGCGCACATCGAGGCGCGCAAGAAGCTCGTGCAGGAGGTCGTCAGCAAGGGCACCGCGAGCGTCGAGGTCCTCGACGCCGCGTTCAGCGATCCGGTGCTCGCGTCGGGCTCGCCGGTCACGCCGACGTCGCCGGCGAGCGAGTTCTCGATCAAGTACCGCCGCGTGACGCCGGCGGCCGGCGTGCCGGTCACGGTGCCGGCGAACGCGTTCGCCGACGCGAGCGGCAAGACCGAGATCTCGAAGCCACCGGTCGAGTTCAGCGTCGTCACCGAGGTCAGCGCGCCGCCGATCAACCCCGATGACCTGGAGCCGGAGATCACGGCGCACCCGGTGCCGCCGCGCTGGCGCGTGATCCTGAACGACGTGCTCGACACGCCGAGGAAGCGGCTGATCGCCGGCGGCGCCGCGGGCGGAGTGCTGCTCCTGATCGTGATGATCGTGGTGCTCGCGGGCGGCCACCACAGCAAGGCCGCCGACGTGCCGTCGGGCAGCGCGATCGTCGCGACCGGCAGCGACACGCCCGAAAGCGGCAGCGGCGAGACCGGCAGCGACGTGGTCCCGGTACCCGCGATCGGCAGCGACGTGCCGAGCGGCAGCAACCAGGCCGCCGGCAGCGACACGCCGACCGGCCGCGACACGCCGACCGGCCGCGACACGCCGACCGGCCGCGATACGCCGACCGGCAGCGACACGCCGGCCGGCAGCGACACGCCGGCGGGCAGCAACAGCGGGCCCGACATCGTGATCGAGCCCACCGGGAGCGGCAGCAACCACCACCCCGGCTCGGGCAGCGGACATCACCCGTCGAACCCGCCGCCGCCGCTCGACGGCGAGGCACTCGAGAGGCAGGGCCTGCAGGCGTTCCTCAAGGGCGACAACAGGGCCGCGCTGCAGCTGTTGCAGCGCGCGAGAACCGCGAAGCCCGGCTTCGCGCCGACGTGGCGCGTGCTCGGTCAGGTCTACGAGAAGCTCGGCGACCGCAACTCCGCGAAGTCTTCGTACCAGCGATATCTCACGATCGCGCCCAACGCGACGGACGCGAAGACGATCCGCGATCGTCTGGAACACCTATGAAACGACTCCTCAGCTTGCTCGTCACCTGCGGCGTCGTCATGGGCGTGGGACTCACCGTCGCCGCCGGCGTGCGCAAGGTGCAGGTCATGCCCGTCGACGGCAACGCCGACGCCGCGCTGCGTGCGAAGTTCGACGCGATGCTGCAGAAGATGGCGCGGTCGATCGACGGCAAGGTCTCGGCCAGCACGACGTCGTTCGCCGACGCCGCGGTCGCGGTCGGCTGCGATGCGACCCAGCCGGCGTGTGCCGATCAGGTGCTCGCGACGCTCGGCGCCGACGAGCTCGTGTGGGGCACGGCGACGACCGACGCGACCACCGGGCAGACGACGCTCGTCGTCAAGCGCGCGACCAAGGGCGTGCCTCCGAACGAGCAGACGGTCACGCTCGGCCCGCAGGATCCGCCGGAGAAAGCCGAGGCCGCCGTGCAGCCGCTGTTCGGGCCGGCGAGCGCGTACGCCACCGGCTCCGGCTCGGAGATGGGCTCCGCCTCGGGCTCCGGCTCCGCCTCCGGCTCGGCAGCGCCGAGCCCGCCGTGGAGCCGCGACAAGAAGCTCGGCGTCGGGATCGGCGCCGGCGGCGGCGTGGCGCTCGTGATCGGCTTCGCGTTCTGGGCGAGCGAGAGCAACCTGCAGGGCCAGATCAACTCGCACGCGACGAACACGCTCGGCGACATCCAGGCGACGAAGAAGCTCGAGGATCAGGCCGCCAGCGACGCGCTGTGGGGCAACATCCTCGTCGTCGCGGGCCTCGCGGCGGCGGGCGTCGGCGCCTACTACCTGTGGCAGGACCACAAGGCCCACGAGACGACCGTCGCGCCGGTTCCGGTCGACAACAGCACCGGCGCG
>JBLMXA010000975.1:0-7826 GCA_050257515.1 Acidobacteriota bacterium
CCGCTCGGTCAGCATCATCATCAAGGTGCCGGCGGTCGTGCGCCTTTTGCGCGCGTTCCGGCGCCACGCTCGCCCGGTGAAGTTCTCGCGCGTCAACATCTACGCGCGCGACGGCTACCGCTGCCAGTACTGCGGTACGGCGTGCACGATCGCCGAGCTCACTTACGACCACGTGATCCCGCGCTCGCGCGGCGGTCGCACGACGTGGGAGAACATCGTGTCCGCGTGCTACGCGTGCAACCGCCGCAAGGCGAACCGCACGCCGGCCGAGGCGGGCATGACGCTGCGCTCGCCGCCGACCCGTCCGTCGTGGATGCCGTCGGTGCAGGTCCGGGTGAGCGCGCGCTCGGTCCCGGACGCGTGGCGCGACTACGTGTACTGGACCGGCGAGATCGACAGCGACGAGGGCGGCGCGGACTGAACCAGAGCTGCGGCGGCGGTGGCGTGCCAGGTAAGGCGCGGCCGCCGCCGCGGCTCACTTTTGTTGGCCCCGGATACGTCTAGTGACGTTGGCTGATTGTCTATCAGTCTCAGGCGGGTGCGATCCCCGTCGGGGCCGCGTACTCTATAGATGTGTGGCGTGGCGTGCTCGTGCTCGTGGCTGCGTGCTGGACCGGCGATCCGCCACCGCCCGCGCAACCGGCGCCGCAGCCCGCGCCGCGGTGGCACAAGCACGTCGAGCGCTCGCGGGCGCGTTCGTACCCGGAGCTCGAAGACGAGCTGCGAGCGCACGGTCGAGCGGTGCTGCCGACATTCGTATCGGGCCCCGTGGTCTTCCTCGATCTCGACACCACCGTGATCACGACGCTGTGCGGGGCCGTCGCGTCGCAGGCCGCCGCAGACTGGGGCGCAAGATTCGCCGATCGGGCACGCACGGAGCCGAGGTGCCGCCGCTGGGGCCCGCAGTTCATCTGCAGCCAGCTGGCGAGCAACCACGAGCTGGTTGCCGTCGAGCTCGACGATCCTGCACAGCCGCGGATCAGGCTCGCGGTCGCCGGCAGCGTCCCGCCTGGGCAGTTGCTGCGCCAGCTGGTCGAGCAGGCAGAAGCTCAGGTGCGTACGGCGACCTGTCCGTAGCTGCTACAACCTACCGCGATGAAACGCTTCCTTTGTCTCGCGCTGCTCGCCGCCTGCGCGAGCACGCCTCCGCAGCCACAACAGCCCGCCGAGCCCGCGCACGCGGAACACCACGACCACGACCCGGATGCGATGCCGCACCGGTTCGAGCACGCGGACCAGTGGGCGAAGGCGTTCGACGCCCCGGATCGCGACGCGTGGCAGAAGCCCGACGACGTGATCGCCGCGCTCGAGCTGCAGCCGACGATGACGGTCGCCGACGTCGGCGCCGGCACCGGCTACTTCACCGTGCGGCTCGCGCGCGCGGTGCCGCAGGGCCAGGTGATCGCGACCGACATCGAGCCCGACATGGTGCGCTACCTGACCGAGCGCGCGACGAAGGAGCACCTGCCGAACGTCCACGCGCAGCTCGCGGGCGCGAACGATCCGCAGCTCGCGCCCGCGAGCGTCGATCGCGTGCTCGTCGTCGACGTGTGGCACCACGTCGCCGATCGCCGCGCGTACGCGCGCGGGCTCGCCGCCGCGCTCAAGCCGGGCGGCATGATCGCGATCGTCGACTTCACGATGGAAGCGACGCGCGGCCCGCCGAAGCATCACCGGCTGTTGCCGCAGTCGATCATCGACGATCTCGCCGCCGCCGGGCTCGACGCGTCGCTGTCGCCGGTCAAGCTGCCCGAGCAGTACATCGTGCTCGGCAAGAAGCGTTAGCGCGCGTTAGCGCTCGGCCGCCAGCGCCGACGCGAACCACGGCGACGACGTCGCGAGCTCGGCGACGTAGTCGCGCACGTCGGCGCGCGCCGCCGGGGGCAGCCGCGCGTACGGCACGACGTGCTCGTCGGGCACGTAGCGGAACGTGAGGTTCACGCGACGCGTGCGGAAGCCCTCGATCGCCGGCGGCAGATCGAGATCGTGCTTGTCCTCGACGCGCTGCACGCGATGGAGCAGCTCGTCCTTCCAGCGCGGGCCGCCGAAGATCTGCAGCGAGCGATCCTCGAGCCACTGCGTGCGCACGGGCGGCGCGTCGTTCCCGCGGGTCGGGCGAAGCCCGCCCCGCTCCGTCTTCGGCGCGCCGCGGCGCACGAACTGGAACCGCGCGCGCTCGCCGAGCGAGATCGACGCGACCGGTCCGGGCTCGAAGTCGCGGTGCTCGCCGACGCGCGCGGCATCGACGTCGCCGCGGCTGCCGTAGAAGTTCACGAGGCACGTGTTGAGGTGCCAGCGCTTCGGCACCGCGCTCGGCGGAAACCCGCGCCGCACGCGCTGCTCGATCTGCGCGACGAGCCGCGCGAGCACCGGCGGGAACGGCTCGGCCGCGACCGCGACGTCCTTCGAGCGCTTCGGCGGCTCGTAGTAGCCGAGGCACGCGAACTGCCAGTTGCCGAGCCAGTACACGGGCCGCAGCAGCATGCGCTGCTGTTTGCCGCCCGGCGGCGGCCGCTTCGTCGAGTAGCGCATCTCCCAGATCGGCCGCAGCGTCGCGAGCCACGCCAGGATCTCGGCGCGCGCCGAGTCGTCGACGAAGCCGGGCTCGTACACGTAACAGCGATCGATCACTGGGGATTTGGGTAGCACGCAACCGCGGCGCGCGGCGGCCGATATGCACGGCATGCTCGACTGGCTGTTCCGTCCCCAGTGTCCCGGCTGCGGCAACCCCGCGGCCGCGTTCTGCGAGGTGTGCGCGCGCTCGCTCGTCGAGCTCGGCGCCGCCTGTCCGAGATGTGCCGAGCCGACCGGCGCGACGAGCGTCGTGTGCCGGCGCTGCGCGCGCGAGCCGCTGCCGCTCGAGCGGATCGTCGCGCCGTGGCGGTTCGGCGGCGAGCTCGCGACCGCGATCCGGCGCCTCAAGTTCGCCGGCGCCGCGCACGTCGCGCGCGCGCTCGCGCCGCTGTGGTCGCCGCTCGTCGCTGCGGCCGCCGCCGACGGCGCGATCGTCGTGCCGGTGCCGCTGCACTGGCGGCGCCGGCTGCGCCGCGGCTACGATCACGCGTGGCTGCTCGCGCTGCACGCGTGTGCACGCGCGGCGATCGCGCCGCCGCAGCCGCTGCTGCGCCGCGTGCGCGCGGCACCGCCGCAGAGCTCGCTGCCCGCGGCCGAGCGCTGGCCGAACGTGCGCGGCGCGTTCGAGGTGCGCGATCCGGCGCGCGTCGCCGGCCGCGCGATCGTGCTCGTCGACGACGTCGTGACGACCGGCGCGACGCTCGCGGCCGCCGCGCAAGCACTGCAGCGCGCCGGTGCCGCGTCGATCGTCGGCGTCGCGATCGCGCGCGCCGATTGACTGTATCGTCATGTGATGACCGACGACGGGCACTCGCCGACGATCCCCGACACGCAGGCGCCCACGCACGGCGGCGCGCGCGCGAGCCTGCGCGGAGCGCCGGCCGCGCCCGACGCACGTTACGAGATGCGCGAGCTGCTCGGCCGCGGCGGGATGGGCGAGGTGTGGCTCGCGCACGACGCGCGCGTGAACCGCGAAGTCGCGATCAAGGTGATGCGCGGCGACGGCACGCACGACGACGACGCGGTCGCGCGGTTCCTGCGCGAGGCGTGCGTGCAGGGCCAGCTCGAGCACCCCGCGATCGTGCCGGTGCACGACGTCGGGCTCGGCGACTCGCCGTTCTTCGTGATGAAGCGGCTCGCCGGCACGACGCTCGCCGACGTGCTCGCCGCGCAGGCGAAGGGCGACCGCGACGCGCTCGAGCGGTGGCCGCGGCGCACGCTGCTCGCGCGGCTCGTCGACGTGTGCCTCGCGATCGAGCTCGCGCACCGCCGCGGCGTGATCCACCGCGATCTCAAACCCGCGAACATCATGCTCGGCGATCTCGGCGAGACCTACGTGCTCGACTGGGGGCTCGCGCGCGTCGCCGGCGCGGCCGATCGCGGCGCGCTCGGCACGAGCGACGTGTCGCCGCCGGCGCCGTCGAGCGGCGGCCAGACCGTCGCCGGCGCGATCCTCGGCACGCCCGGCTACATGTCGCCCGAGCAGATGCGCGGCGACAGCATCGATCACCGCACCGACATCTTCGCGCTCGGCTGCATCCTCCACGAGATCCTGCTCGGCGGCGTCCCGGCGATCCCGCGCGACAACACGATGGAGGCAACGCTGACCGCCGAGTCGCACCGGCCGAGCCGCACGCGCCCCGACGCCGACGTGCCGCCCGAGCTCGACGACGCGTGCGCGCGCGCGACGACCGCCGCGCCCGCCGACCGGCTCGACTCGGCCCGCGCGCTCGCCGACGACGTCCAGCGCTTCCTCGACGGCGATCGCGATCTCGCGCGCCGCCGCGAGCTCGCCGCCGAGCACGCGCGCAGCGCCGTCGAGCGGTTCACGCGCGACGGCGACGCGGGCCGCGCGACCGCGATGAGCGACGCGGGCCGGGCGCTCGCGCTCGATCCCACGAACGCCGACGCCCAGCAGCTGCTCGCGCGCCTGCTGCTCGAGTCGCCGCGCGAGATGCCGCCCGAGGCGGCGCGCAAGATCGCGGCGGAGCGCGAGCAGACCACGCGCCAGGTGTTGCGCCGCGGCGCCCTCGCCTACGTCGTGAACCTGTGCCTGATGCCGGCCGCGATGCTGCTCGGCCTCCAGTTCGGCTGGCCGCTCGTCGTGCTCGGCACGCTGCTCGTCGCGCTGATCGCGCTGTGCTACGCCGGCTCGCGCAGCGGGCGGCTCGGCGGAGGTGTCGTCGCCGCGGTCGTGATCCTGCATGCCGTGCTGCTCGCGTGCTGCGGCCTGTTCCTCGACGCGCTCACGTTCGCGCCGATCTTTGCCTTCGGCTCGCTGCCGATCATGCTGATGATCCCCGCGGTCAGGCTGCCGCGGGTCGCCGTGGCCTCGCACTTGCTCGCGATCGCGGTGCCGATCGCGCTCGAGCTGACCGGCGTCGTGCGCTCGACGTTCCACATCGAGGGCTCCACGCTGACGATCCACCCCTGGGCGCTCGACGTGCCGGCGAGCGCGTTCGTGATCATCCTGCTCGTCACCATGACCATGCAGATGTTCGTCAACGGCGCGATCTTCACGGGACAGCGCGCGGCGCAGGAGCGCGCGCAGGAGCAGCTGCACGTGCACTCGTGGCACCTCGCGCAGCTGGTGCCGGCTACAAGGAGCAGAACGCGGTAGCGCTCGACTGCGCTTCGGCGTCGGTCGTGATGCCCTTCGCGGTGCAGCCCTCGTCGTCGGTGTAGGCGCGCCAGTCCGCGCCGCGGTTGATCGAGGCGGCATAGTCGGCCCACCGCTTGTAGTCGTCGGTCTTCGCGTCGAACACGACCGGCGCCGCGCACGTCATCGCCGCATCCGCCGCCGCCTTGTCGGCCGCGGCCTCGGCCATGATGATGTCGTACATCGCGCTGGTCGACGAATCCCAGCAGCACGTCTTGCTATGGTTGTAGTCGAGCTCGGCGAACACGTAGTCCTCGAGCTTGCGCTGCTCCTTGTCGACCTGCTGCGCGTCCTTCATCTCGAGGCGGGACTCGACGTCGTAGAGCTGGCGGAACGCGAGCTCGCGCTGCGAGCGCGCCGCGCACGACGCCGGGTACTGCGACAGGTGATGGCGCGCGTCGGCGATCTGTGCGAGCAGCTCGGTCTTCTGCTGGTCGAGCGGCACCTCGCCGAGCAGCTGCTCGAAGCGCGCGGGCCGCGCCGCGATCGCCTCGTAGTCGGTCGAGTTGATCCAGTGCGCCTCGTCGCCCGGCATCCACGTGTTCGTCCAGTA
This sequence comes from Acidobacteriota bacterium, assembly GCA_050257515.1. Taxonomy (GTDB): domain Bacteria; phylum Myxococcota_A; class Polyangia; order Haliangiales; family Haliangiaceae; genus JABFXX01. The sequence continues at coordinate 5,787 of JBLMXA010000975.1, forward strand.
GCCGTGGAGCGGCTTCGCGACGCGCCACCGCTTGAGGCCGCCGCCGAGCCTGGCGTACGCGTCGCCGTCGCTGTTCGTGCCCGGGCCGCCGGTGTACTCGCCGGTGAAGTACTCCTTCGCGGCGGTGCCGGAAGCCTTGACGCCCTGGCGGCGCGGCATCGAGCCCGACACCAGCGTCGCGTCGAGCGTCGCGTTGCTCAGCGGGATGACCTCCTTGACGACGAGCGTGTGGCCGATGCCGTTCCGCTGCCAGCGCTCGAGCAGGAAGTCGCCGGGCTGCACCGCCTCGGGCTGCAGGTTGTACGTGTTCGCGGTGTCGGCGAGGTTCGCCGAGCCGAGCTCGTCGAGCACGAGCACCATGAAGTAGCCGACGCGCTTGTTGAGGAACACCTCGTCGGCGTACGTGCCGAACACCGCGTCGGGCGCGAGCTCGGGCTGCGTGTCCTCGCCGCCGTGGATGATCCGCTTGCGCAGCGTGGCGTCGTGCGGCCAGCTCGTGTGCCAGTCGCTGGTCGTGTCGTCCTGGTAGCGGACCGCGAACTCCGGCATGCCGGGCGCGTTGCCGGTCTGCGTGCGGATGCCGAAATGACCGAGGTAGATGCGGTTGCCGTGATCGTCCTGCGCCTCGAACATGATCGGCAGCCCGTACCAGCTCGCGAACGCGACGCGAAGGAACAGCGCGGTCTCCGCGCACTCGAGCTGCGGCGCGGGCAGCGTCTTGCCGAACGGCGTCGTCAGCTGATACGTCGTCGACCAGCCGTCGACGCTCGCGACCCACTGAAACGACTCGATCCACTTGCGATACTTCTCGTCCCACGTCAGCCCGCTGTCCGCCGGCCACGCGAGGCCGGCCTCGGGCTCGACGTCTTCCCACTGGCGCGTCACGGTCCACACGTCGGTGCGCGACGAGTCGATGTTCGTCGCGAGCCCGGCGTGAAACTGCGCGTCCTCCTTGCCCGGTGGCGGCAGAGGGTCGAGCTTGGCCGGACCGTCATCGGTCTGCACGCAGGCGGCTAGTCCACAAGCCAGTAACGCCACGATGACACGCATGGGTGAGCTACCCGAGCACGGAACGTGCCATGCTCGCGCGCCATGATGACCCAGACCCCCAGCGGCCTGTCGTACGAGGACACGCAGGTCGGCACCGGCGCGGCCCCGCAGCAGGGCCAGACCTGCGTCATGCACTACACCGGCTGGCTGTACGTCAACGGCGCCAAGGGCGCGAAGTTCGACAGCTCGCTCGATCGCGGCCAGCCGTTCGAGTTCCCGCTCGGCATGGGCCGCGTGATCAAGGGCTGGGACGAGGGCGTCGCGTCGATGAAGATCGGCGGCAAGCGCACGCTCGTGATCCCGCCGGCGCTCGGCTACGGCGCGCGCGGCGTGCCCGGCGTGATTCCCGCCAACTCGACGCTGCTGTTCGAGGTCGAGCTGCTGCGCGTTCGCTAGGGCGCGCAGCCATCGAGCGCGGCGAGCGAGGCCGAGGCGACCGCGCAACGATACGCGGCGCGCGACATCGCGCGACAGCTCGCGAGATAGCGCGCGCGCACATCGCTCTGCACGCGTGCCTGATCGTCGGCGGTCAGCTGCGCGCTGTGCGTTTCGCTCGCGCCGAGTGCGACGGCGTGCGCGAACAGCGCATCACATTCGCCTTCGTCGGGAGCCACCTCGGCGACCGCGGTGGCAGGTGGGGCTGCCACCGGTGGGGACGGCCGTTCCGGAGGGGGCGGACGGGCGCCTCCGCACGCGACGATCAGCGCCAGGCCGACGAGGAGCGCACGCACGCCTTTGATGTTAGCGTGTGATCCGCGATGGCGCTGTGGTTTGCCGCCCTGATGGGCCTCGTGCAGGGGCTCACCGAGTACATCCCGGTGTCGTCGACGGCGCACCTGCGGATCCTGCCCGCGCTGTTCGGCCAGCCCGACAAGTGGGGAGCGGAGTACACCGCGGTCATCCAGCTCGGCACGCTCGCGGCGGTCATCATCTACTTCTGGCGCGACCTGATGTCGATCCCGAGCGGCATCGTGCGCGACCCCGGCGGCC
>JBLMXA010000976.1:0-15328 GCA_050257515.1 Acidobacteriota bacterium
AGCTGCCTCACCGCGTTCCTGCTCGTCACCGCGGTGTGGATCCGCACCGCGGACCTGCCGACGGCGCCCGTCGGCCACGGCGCCGGCAGCGCGGTCGACAAGCCGAAGCTCGCGATCGTGGTCGAGCACGACTCGATCGACGTGTTCGCCTCACCGAGCGGAGAAGCCCGTCATCTCGCGCACGACGACTGGGCGGGCGTCACGGCCGCGCTGCGCGCCCTCGCACCACAGGATGACAAGCCGCTCGTCGAGGTCGCCGCGAACAGCACGAGGGAACACCCGATCGCCTACCAGCAGCTCGTCACCGCGATGGACACCGCCGTCGCCGCTGGATTTTCCGACGTCGGCGTTACCGATGCTGCGAGCTTGATGCGCTAGCCGCGCGCGCCCGCACGTGCGCGGGCGCACTCTGGACGACGCTGATTCTCCCGGTACGGTCGAATCATGGGCGTCGATCGGGTCGCCGAGCTTCTCCGCCGCGAGCAAGCCGCGATCGTCGCCGCATGGGAGATCGAGGTCCGTCGCGAGCTGCCGGTGACGCAGCAGCCCGACCGGCCGGTGCTGCGCGAGCACGCCTATCCGCTGCTCTCCGGCATCGCGGCGTGGATCGAGGGCGCGCCGCACCGCGCCGATCACGAGCTCGCGCCGCTGCCCGAGACGCCGGCGCTCCAGGCGCTCGGCTACGCGGCCGGCCTGAAGACGATGATCCGCGAGCTCGGGCAGCTGCGGGGCGTGATCCTGCGCGCGGTCGCTGCGCTGCCCGAGCCGGCGGACCTCGAGTCGCGGATCCGGCTGCACGAGGCGATCGACCGCGCGATCGAGCTGGCGGTCAGCGAGCTCGCGCAGCGCCGCGAGGACGCGCGCGACCGCTTCATCGGCATCCTCGGGCACGACCTGCGCGACCCGATCGGCGCCGTCACGATCACCGCGCGCGTGCTCGGGCGCCACCCGCGGATCCGCAGCCACGCCGAGCGCATCGAGAAGGCCTCGCAGCGGATGATGCGGATGGTCGACGACCTGCTCGACTTCGCGCGCGGCCACCTCGGCGCCGGCATCCCGGCGCGGCCGGCGCCGCAGGATCTCGGCGAGATCAGCCGCGTCGCCGCCGACGAGGTCGGCGCCGCGCACGCCGATCGCGCGGTCGCCGTCGAGCTGCACGGTGACCTCCACGCCAACGTCGATCGCGATCGCGCGGTGCAGGCACTCGAGAACCTGGTCTCGAACGCGATCCAGCACGGCACCGGGCCCGTCGAGCTCGTCGCCGCCGAGGCCGACGATCACGAGGCGATCGTCACGTCGGTGACGAGCCACGGGCCGCCGATCCCGCCCGACGCGCTCGCGCGGATCTTCGAGCCGTTCGCGAGCGGCGAGCCCGAGCCCCGGCGCGCCGGGCGCGGGCTCGGCCTCTACATCGTCCAGCTGATCGCGCGCGCGCATGGCGCGACCGTCGAGGTGTCGTCGAACAGCGAGCGCACCGTGTTCTCGATCCGGTGGCCGCGCGCGCGCGTCGTCGCCCACCGCAAGGCGAGCTAGTGGTCGAACGCGGTGAGCGCGCGGATGCCGCCGCGCTCGCACACGAAGCCACGGGTCAACGGCGAGTCGTCGCTGTGCGCGCCGGACCGATCGACGACGAGCGCGGTGAGCGGCGAGTCGGCGACGTCCCACAGCGCGCCGGGGTGGCCGTCGGGCCCGCGCCGCGTCTCCCAGCGATCGGGATCGTACCGGAAGAGGCCGAGCAGGCCGATCGCGATCGTGACCGCCGCCGCGATCGCGACGAGCGCGCGCGGCAGCTTCGGATCGACGACGAGCCAGCACGCGAGCCACACCGCCTCGGCGACGAGCCGCGGCCCGAACGCGACCCCGCCGTGCCACTTGTAGAACAGCGCCATGCACGCGACCTGCGCCGCGATCGCGAGCGCGACGATCCGCTGGTCGCGGTCGCCGCGCGCTCCGGCCCACGCGCCGACGAGCGCGACCGGCGCGAACCACACGAGGCCGCGCGCCGGGCTGACGACCAGGCCCGCGAGCGCGACGAAGAACCGCGACGGCGCGATCACGTCCTCGGTCATCGACTGGTTCGCGCGCCACTGTCCGATCGGCAGCGGCGACCACAGGTGCGCGATGTTCCACGCGACGAGCGGAGCCGCCGCCACCGCCGCGAGCGCGACGGCGATCGCCCACGTCTTCCAGCCGCGCGCGTCGATCGCCCAGCCGATGCCGAGCGCGAGCGCGAGCGGCGCGATCGTCGGCCGGATCATGACCGCGAGCACGAGCAGCGCGGGCGTCGCGAGGTTCGCGCGCGGGTGGCGCGCGCGCCACGCGAACGCCGCCAGCGCACCGACGAGCGGCGGCAGCGCGACCGTCGCCTGCCACAGATCCTGGCCGAGCGTCGCGGCGCCGGCGAACGAGCCACCGGCGACGAGCCCGGCGAGCGCCGCGCGCCGCCACGGCACCCGCGCGGCCGCCGCGATCACGAGCAGCGCCGCGGCGAGCGCGACGAGCGCGGCCGCGACGGCTCGCGCGCGCACCCGCAGCGCGTGATCGTCGACACGATCGCCGGTGCCGACGTCAGCGACGCCGAGCAGGCCGACGACCGCCGGCGCCGGCCCGAACACCGACGTCAGCTCGCCGCGCTCGTCGGCGTGCACGTAGTACGGCGTGCGGCCGTGGTCGACCTCGAACTTGACGAGATCGTAGTGCGCGAGATCGAAGCCGCCGCCGCAGCGCAGCACCAGCGCGCCGAGCCGGCCGGCCGCCGCGTCGCCGCTGGTCTGGCGCACGGGCGCGATCATGCACGCGACGAGCACGGCGAGCGCGACCGCCGGTGCCGCGAGCCGGGTCATCGCGCGTAGCGCGCCGCGTGCCAGGCCGGCAGCTCCGCCATCGACGCGAACACCGCGTCGGCGTGAGCGAGCGCGTGCGCGGGATCCGCCCCGGTCGCGACCGCGCACACCGTGGCGCCGCACGCGCGCGCCGCGGCGATGTCGTGGATCGTATCGCCGACGACGACCACCTCGTCGGCGTCGCCGGCGCGCCGGATCGCGGCGGCGACCAGCTCGGCGCGCACCGGCGAGTCGCAGCCGTAGCCGCCGACGTCGAAGTGCCCGTGCAGCCCGGCGGCGTGGAGCTTGGCGTCGGCGCCGGCGCGGATGTTGCCGGTCGCGACGCCGAGCCGCGCCTTGCCGCGCAGGAACGCGAGCGCCTCGGCCACGCCGGCGAGCACCTCGACGCCGTGCTCGGCGAGCAGTGCGCGCAGCTTCGGCACGTAGGCGTCGAGGAACGCCGCGCGCTCGGCCTCGCTCGCCGCCCGCCCGAGCCGCGCCGCGAAGATCTCGTCGACGATCGCCGGATCGGTCTTGCCGCCGTAGCGGATGCCGCGGCTCGCATCGCGGACGCCGTGCTGCGCCTCGAACACGGCATCGAACGCGCCGCGCCCCGATCCGTGCGCGTGCAGCAGCGTGCCGTCGATATCGAACAGGTAGAGGACGGTCACTCGAGCAGCTTGTGTACCGTAGGCGCCTTCGCCTTGCACACCTTCTCGTTACCGAAGCACCAGCGCGCCGCGACCTTCATCAGGCCGTCGAACGCGTCGCGCATCGCCCACGCCTTGTCCTTGAACGACTTCACGCCGCCGGCCTTGAGCAGGCCGTCGCCGAACGCGTCGCGCACGCTCTTGCACGTGCTGCTCTGCTCGAGCCTGAGCGCGGTGCCCTCGTAGATCCGGTAGCACTCCTCGAAACCCTGCGCGCTCATCTTGTTGTACGCCGGCGCGCCGATCTCGATCGCCGAGCCGATCGCCTTGACCGTGTCCTCGACGTCCTCGGGCTGGCAGCTCCTCCAGAACGCCGACGGATCGTGATCGGGGACGTCGCGCGGCGGGATCGACGTGTCGACCTTGCCGGTGCTCGGATCGACGTCGGCGTCGTTGTGCGGGTGCTCGTCGGCGTCGGCCTCCTTCGTCGCCTTCGCGAAGTCCGACAGGTTCATCACCGTGCGCTGCGCGAGCATCGGCCGCAGGTAGTTCGCGGGCACCGCGAGGTTGATGTTCTGGCCCTGCGTGATGATCGCGGTGGTCACGCCGATCACCTCGCCGAACTGGTTGAACAGCGGCCCGCCGCTCGAGCCCGGCGAGATCGGCGCCGAGATCTGGAGGATCGTGAGATCGGCGCTCAGCGGCCGCACCTGCGAGATCAGCCCGGCGGACACCGAGTAGTCGAACACGCCGAGCGGATTTCCGATCGCGATGATCTGATCGCCCGCCGCCACCGCGTTGGAATCGCCGAGCACGAGCGCCGGCATCGGCTTGGGCGTCTGGATCTTGAGCAGCGCGAGATCGTGGCCGCGATCGATCCCGACGATCGACAGCACCTGGTACTGCGAGCCGTCGAACGTGCGGACCTTGATCTTCGCCTCGCCCTCGACGACGTGCAGGTTCGTCGCGACGATGCCGCCCTTGTCGACGACGAAGCCGGTGCCGACCTTGGCATCCCCGGCCTCGATGCGCACGATCGCGGGGCTCGACTCCTTGACGATGTCCTTGGGGGACATCCGCGTCCTCGGCACGTTGGCCGTCGTGCTGCCGCACGCGACCCCGGCGAGCGCCCAAAACCACAGCATCGACGATCGGCGCATATCTGATGATAGCCCGCCGGCAGGGGGCTAACCAGCGTGCGCCGATGGGCAAAAACCGGTGAGCTTCGTGGCGTTTTGGCCCACTCAGGGGGTCGCCGACGCACCGCTTCCCGCGCTGCCGCGGTGGCCGCTGCCGATGGCCGGCTCGTCGTGCTGCTCGAGCCGGATCTGGCGAAGCGCGCTCTCGCCCGCGCGCCGGAACCCCGCGGGGTCGACGCGCGGGTCGATCCCCGACTTCACGCCGGCGTCGAGGTGCTTCTGGTAGAGCTCCATGCGGATCTCCTCCCAGCTCGGGCACGCGGCCGTGTTGCCCTTCTCCTGAGCAGACGTGCAGGCCGCGAGTGCACGATTCGCGTAATCGAGCGCCGGCACCACATCGAGCCGATCGACGAACGCGGCCGACGCCGCGAGCAGCGCGCGCCAGCGGGTCGGCGACTCCTTCGCACGCTCGCTCGCGCGCACGGCCGCCTCGATCGCCCAGTCGTTCGCGCCGACCTCGTCGAGCCGTCGCGCGAAATCCTCGACGGCGCGGCCATCACCCGGCCGCGCGATCGTGCGCGCCTCGGCGAGCGCGACCGCGAGCTGCCGCGCATCGTCACCCTTGATCACCGGAGCTGCGTGCATCTCGCGCGCGGGCAGGAACAGCGCCACCGCGACGACCGTCAAGATCGCGACGTCGACGAGGCTGAACACGCGCGGCATTCGCATGCGGGTAGGACACTAGCAGGAAGCATCGGTTCCGCTGCGCGCGCGCTTCGCGCGAACTTCCATAAACCGTCGTAGCGTTTCGCCCCGATGCGTCCCACGATGCTACGTCGTTCAGCTGCGCACCTACATGTGCGGCGGTAACAATCTTCCGCGTTTGTGCCGTGGATCTCACCTTGCACGAGGCCCGCCCCACCACTTCTTCGAACCAGGAATCCTCGGAGGCGCCTGAACCATGCTGCAAACGATCTCGAACGCGTTCCACAAGGGCGGATGGGGCATGTGGCCCATCCTCTTCACCTCGGTTGTCACGATCGCGCTGATCGTGGAGCGCGCCGTGTACCTGTTCCGCGCGTCGGTCGACAAGGACAAGCTGCTCGCGCTCCTCAAGAGCCAGGTGATGAGCGGCAACGTCCAGGGTGCGATCAAGGTCTGCTCGGGTAACCCGACGCCGATGACGCGCATCGTCCAGGCGGGCCTCATGAAGTTCAACAAGAGCGACGAGGAAGTCCAGGCCGCGATGGACGAGGCCGCGCTCCGCGAGCTTCCGAAGATCAACGCCCGCACCCCGTACCTCGCGATGACCGCGAACTTCTCGGTCATGGCAGGCCTCCTCGGCACCATCACCGGCATGATCAAGTCGTTCGGCTCCGTCGGTAGCGAGGAAGGCGGCAACAAGGCCACCGAGCTCGCGAACGGTATCGCCGAGGCGCTGAACTGCACCGCGTTTGGTATCGGCGGCTCGCTCGTCGCGCTGCTCGGCTACTCGCTGCTGCAGGGCAAGACGACCCACATCACCGATGACATCAACGAGGTCACGGTCCAGGTCGTCAACCTCGTGACCACGCACCGCACGCAGATGTCGCCCCAGTAACCATCCTCGCAACTCACCAACCCTAGCGAGGAGGTACACCCATGGGCGCAGCAGTCGGAACAGGCGATGGAAAGAAGAGCGTCAACGTAGAGCTCAACATCGTCCCGTTCATCGATCTGATGAGCTGCTTGACCGCATTCCTGCTGGTCACGGCGGTGTGGATCAACATCGCGCAGATCAACATCCAGCCGAAGGGCAAGAACCGCGACACCACCCAGGTCCAGCAGGACGACGAGCACGTGACGCTGTCCGTGCTCGTGCAGTCCGACAAGATCTGGGTCGGGCTGTCCCGCGTGAACGAGTTCCAGGAGATCCCGAAGAAGGGCGATTCGCAGGACTGGGAGAAGTTCGAGACCACGCTCAAGGAGCACAAGGCCTCGGCCTTCTTCGCCGATCGCACCGACATCGAGGTCGCCGGGGAATCGACCGCGCAGGCGCCGGTCGTCTACCAGGACATCATCAAGGCGATGGACGTGGCCGTGAAGGTCGGGTTCATCGACGTCGGACTAACCGATCCCGCCGGCCTCGCCGCGCGGCCGAGCTTGTAGGAGGAGAGGACCATGCCCGTACATTCAGCAGGCCCTCGCATCTATCACTCCGTCAAGTTCAAGCACCTCGTCAAGCAGTCGGGGTCGAGCGCGTCGGTCAAGTCGTCGAACATCGCGCTGAACCTGACGCCGTTCGTCGACATGATGACGATCCTCGTCACGTTCTTGCTGATGGTGTTCTCGGCGAGCGGTCAGCTGCTCCAGGCCCAGAAGGGCCTCGATCTGCCGATCGCGGACTCGACCGACCAGCTGCAGCTGGCGCCGGTGATCATCGTGACCAAGAGCGAGATCACCTACCAGGGCCAGCTCATCTCGTCGATCGACGCCGTGCTGCGCGACGACTCGCCGACGTTCAAGATCGATGCGCTGTACGAGCGCCTCGACGCCGCGGCCAAGAAGATCAAGGAGGATGTCGGCCTCGGCCGGCTCCCGAAGGATCTCCAGAAGTCGTGCGAGGACGCGAAGCAGAACATCCGCCCGCAGAAGGGCAAGATCTGTCCTGACGGTCTGGCGATCCTCCAGGCCGACGAGGGAACCGACGTCCGCCTCATCAACAAAATCGTCAACACGGCCAAGGCGGCCGGGTTTGACAACCTCTTGTTCGCCGTCAAGAACAAGTAAGGGAGTACGTGATGAACCTTCTGGTGCGTCGTCTCTACGGCGTCGTGCTGGCGGGGCTGCTCGTGGGCCTCGTCGGCGGGTGCCCCGACAATCCGTACAAGGCCTCGACGTGGACGAAGAAGCTGTCCGACCAGCGCGAGGCCGAGAACGCGGTCCGCAAGCTGGAAGAGCTCGGGGACCCGAGCGCGATCCCCGCGCTCGGTGACGCGTGGAAGGACCAGGGCAAGCCGGTCCGCATGCTCCAGGTGCTCATCGGCCTCGCTCGACCGCTGACCGCGAAGCAGGCCGAGGACCAGAACCTGACCGATTACAACGGCTCCGATGGCCACGCCAACGGCCGGCCGGCGAGCTGGGAGGCGGCGCTGCCGTACCTCAAGCTCGCCGTCAGCGAGGTCGACGACACGAACCCGCGCTCGGTCGAAGGTGCCGAGAAGGCCTCGGACGCGCTCGGCGAGGCGAAGCTGTCCGACGGGCTCGATCCTCTGATCGAGCTCTCGAACAAGCCCGTGACGAAGAAGCTGGTCACCGCGCAGATCGCCGCGATCCGCGCGATCGGCAAGTTCGATGGCGACAAGGCGAAGGCCGCCGCGGCGCTGATCAAGCTGATCGAGAAGGATCCGCCGGATCATCCGCGCACCGCGAAGGACAAGGAGCAGGGCCGCGCGCTCGAGGAGAAGTACGGCCTGTTCCTCGGCGTCACCGGCGCCGCGATCAACGCGCTGTCCGACCTGCGCACGCCGGCGGCGGTCAACCCGCTGATCCGCTCGATGTACGTCACGCCGGAGCTGTTCACGCAGATCCGGCGCGCGCTCGTCGCCAGCGGCCCGACCGCGGAGACCGCGCTGCGCTCGATCCTGCGCGGCGACAACAAGGAAGTGAACCAGCTGTTCGTCGACAAGAAGCTCGACAAGTACTGCGGCGATCGCAACGACGCGCCGCCGGATCAGTGCCAGCCGGTGTCGGCGAAGGACTTCTACCCGGCGGTCGTGCTCGGCGACTTCTACGATCCGGCGTCGGTGCCGGATCTGCTCGCGGCGCTCCACCGTCCGCCGGCTCCGCAGTACTTCTCGGATGACCAGCCGAGCGGCAGCACGCAGTACAACGCGATCTTCGACGCGCTTCGCAAGATCGGCGCGGCCGAGGGTGCCGACCAGGTGCACGCGCTGTGGTCGAAGGGCGCGAGCGGCGCGCCGACCAAGGGCAGGGGCCGGAGGGCCGCGCCCGAGCCGGCCGCCGGCGGCGCGGATCTGATGACGCGCATCCTCGCGATCGGTGCGTACCCGTTCCTCGCGCGCGACAGCTCCGCGGCGCACGAGCTCGCGACGATCGCCGACAGCCCGGGTGACAACCAGCTCCGCCAGGAGGCGGCGGTCGCGTTCGCGCGCCTGTCGACCGATGCGAGCGACATCGCCGTGCTGCTCAAGATGGCGCAGACGCAGTTCAAGGCGGCGAACGACCAGAAGAACAACGCGGCGAAGGAGAAGCCGAAGGCCGATGCTGCCGAGAAGGAGTTCGAGGCGGCGAAGAAGGCCTACGACGACGCGAAGGCCGCGGCGGCGAAGATCACCGCGGACAAGTCGCGCAGCCTCGACGACGTCAAGGCGGCGATCGCGTCGGCGAAGAAGGCCGACGATGACTTCAAGGTCGCGAAGAAGAAGCACAAGGAGGGCACCGCGCAGTACAAGGCGTACCAGCGCGCGGCTGACGACCTCACCGGGTACGCCCGCATGTTCCAGACGCACGTCGCCCGCATCGCGGTCACGCTCAAGTGCAAGAAGGACATGGGTTGCTACGTCAAGACGCTGGCGATGACGCCCGACCAGGCGATGGCGGACGTCAAGCAGTGGGTGCCCGACACCGCGTCGTGGTCGAAGGACGAGAAGTTCGGGCTCGTCGAGGGCGAGGTCGAGCGCGCGATGCTCGAGCTCGGCAAGCAGGGCCAGGCGGCGTCGCAGTACGCCGACACCCTGCTCGACGCGGCGAAGAGCGACGATCGTCTGATCCGCCAGAGCATCCTGCTCGCGCTCCCCAAGATCGCGAAGGTCCCGTGCAACAACTGCGAGACCAAGCTCGACGCCGCGATCAAGGCCGGCGAGGGCAAGAGCACGCTCGGCGATCTCAACCTCGAGACGACGATGCTGCGTAACTACTTCGCGTGGGCCGGCGGCAAGACGCCGAGCTCGCCGACGCCGGAGGCGCCGCCGCCCGAGGCGCCGAAGGCGCCCCCGCCCAAGCCGGACAAGCCGGCCGAGGCCCCGGCGCCCGCGCCCACCAAGGCGCCGGCCAAGGCGCCGGCCAAGGGCGGCAGGCGTCGCTGATCGTCATCAGGACGCCAGGACGATCTTCAAGGGGGGGAGATCGTCTTGGCGTCTGTCATTTTCGGCCGTATGGTCCGGACCACGGGGTGTAGCGCAGCCTGGTAGCGCGCCTGCCTTGGGCGCAGGAAGTCGTGAGTTCGAATCTCGCCACCCCGACCCTGTTCAACGCTCGCCGCGCAGCCGCGCCGTCGACGCGCGCGGTGACGGGCGCCACGCGCCGAGGCGGTCGAGCGCCTCGCCGCGGCGGCGGACGGGATCGGGGAGCATGCCGGAGAACGCCGCGGCGAGCGCGTCGGAGAGATCGATCGCGGACTGGAACCTCGCGTCGGACTCCTTGGCGAGGCCGATCGCGAGCACGAGGTCGACGTCTTCGGGCAGCTCGGCGAGCTCGCTCGGCCGGCGCGGGCAGGTGTGGACGACCTTGTACAGCGTCTCGGCGACCTCGCCGGCCGCGAACGGCGGCTGGCCGGTGAGTGCCCGATACGCGACCGCGGCGAGCGCGTAGAGGTCGGTGCGGTGATCGATCGTGCCGCCGCTCGCCTGCTCGGGCGCCATGTACGACGGCGTGCCGACGACGTGGCCCGCGGTGAGCGTGTCGCTGCCCTCGATCGCGCGCGCGACGCCGAAGTCGAGGATCTTCCACACGCGCGCGCCGCCGCGCTGGTCGACGAACACGTTCTGCGGCTTGAGATCGCGGTGGACGACGCCGGCCGCGCCCGCGGCGGTGACGCCGGCGCCGAGCTGCCGGATCATCTCGACGATGTCACCCGTCGACATGCTGCGCTTGCCGCGCAGGATCTCGGACAGCGTCTTGCCCTCGAGCCGCTCCATCACGAGGTACGGCACGGGCTGCTCGCCGAGGTCGAGCACCTTGACGACGTGCGGCGACTCGATCGCCGACGCGGTGCGCAGCTCGCGCAGGAAGCGCATCACGTGCGTGGGGTTGCCGAGCGACGTCTGCGACAGCAGCTTGATCGCGACGGTGCCGCGCGGCCCGGCCGCCTCGTAGACCTCGCCCATCGCGCCGCGGCCGAGCAGCAGGCCGAGCTGGTAGCCGCCGAGCGTCTGCTCGGAGAACTTGCCGCGGCCGGGGCGCAGCGCGCGCTCGAGCTCCTCGCGCGCCTCGAGCAGCAGCGCCTCGCGATGCGCGGCGACGCGGACCTGGCGCTCGAGCTCGCCGACCGCGACGAGCGCGGTCTTGCGCGACAGCCGCGCGGTCAGGTACGTCGCGAACAGCACCATCTGGACGAGCGCCTGGATCACGATCTGATCGCGGCGGCCCAGCGACGGGACGGTGATGATGCCGGTGTCGCGCGCGCCGGCGATCACGAGCGCGGCGACGAGCGCCTGCATGCCGGCGAGCGTCAGGTAGATGACGAGCGCGAGCCGCCGGCTGCGGCCGAGGCCGACGAAGTAGGTGCCCAGCACGAGCAGGATCGGCGCGGGCGAGAACGCGCCGAAGAACGGAATCGCGCTGGTCACCGACGCCGCCGGGATGAACCAGCCGAGCGCCGTCGACGGCTTGCGAAACTCGGCGGGGTTGCGCGTGCGCGACAGCAGGAACACCGCCGAGACGATCGTCGCGCTGACCGCGCCGAACACGAGCGCGCTCGCCGTCGGATCGCCGGGCAACAGCGGCACCGACCCCGCGCCGACCACGCCGATCGCCATCGCGATGTAGCAGAACATGCGCGTGCGCATGATCTCGTCGCGCTCGAGCGCCTCGAGCGGCGAGCCGACGGTCGTCGAGCCGCTCGAGCCGCCGGTGCTCGGCGCGCTCGTCGGCCGCACCTGCCGCGCCGGGCGGATCGGCGTCACCGGGATGCGGCTCGCCGAAGCCTTCGTCTCCTCGTCGTCGGCCGGCGCGCTCACCGGGTCGAGGATAGCGCGAGCGGCACCGCGACGTGCATCCCGGGCTGGGCGAGCACGTGGCGGTGGTCGGTCGCGACGCCGTCGACGAGAAGCGGTGCGTCACCGGGCGGCGGCAGCGCGGCCTCGGCGCGCGACACGTACGTCGGCACGTCGAGCAGCGGGATCGGCTGTGGCGGCGAGTCGACGGGCTGGAAGAAGTCCTCCCAGTGACCCGAGATCGCGAACCGCGGCGCGAGGCTCGCGATCACCGTCTGCGGGTCGTTCGTCACCGCGTCGTAGCTGCCGACGCACAGCAGCGCGACGTCGACCGGCTTGTCGGCGAGCAGCGCGGCGGGCACCTGGCCGAGCGGCGCGTTCGCGGGCGCGTCCTGATAATAGATGCGGAACGCGGGGCGACCGGAGTCGTCGAGGAAGTCGATCAGGTACGCGAGCGTCTGGCCCTCGAGCCAGCCGGCGGCCGCGGCGGGCACGTCGCACTGGTCGCTGTCGATCGAGCCGGCGCCGAAGTGGTAGATGCCGGCGATCTGCGCCGGGTGCATCGAGCACACCGCGATCGCGCGGACGTGCGGGGCGAGCGCGAGCCACGTCGCCTGCGGCGAGCCGCCGGGCGGCAGCTGGTCGGGGCAGTTCGTGTAGTCGACGTGGTTCGCGAACGGATCGTCCATCGCGATCACGCGCGCGCGATCGAGCGCGGGGTTCGCGGGCGCGCTCGTGCAGCTCGCGTCGCGATCGGGCGCGAGCGCGGCGAGCACGTGGCGGCCGGTGAGGTTCGTCAGCGCGACCGCGGCCGGCGCGGCGGCGAGGATGTGCGGGACGTCGAGCAGGTGATCGTAGTGCGCGTGGCCCGACACGATCGCGCGCAGCTCGTCGAGCGGCACGCCGGTGAGGTGGGTGTCGATCGCCTGCGTGTCGGACGTGATCGGCACGTTCAGCGTGACGTCGAGCTCCGACTGCCGCGTGAACAGCGGCGCGGTCATCACGACGTCGTGGCCGCGGCGCAGCACGAAGCCCTGCACGCCGAGCGAGGTGATCTCGAGCGGCGAGGTGTCGATCGCGCGCGCGTCGGGCGCCGCCGCGTCGGCCACCACCGGCGGCGCGTCGGGCGCGACCGCGTGAGGCGCGTTGCACGCGGCGAGCAGCACGGCGAGGACACGCACGCGCGCAGCATGGTCGAGGCGCGGCCCACGGCCGCGAACATCCTTGTTACGCCTGCGGTCGGACCAGCGGGCGCAGGTCGTCGACGAGCTCGGGCGCGCACACCAGGCGGATCGCCTGCGTCGGCTGGCCGAGCGGCATGTCCTCGAGCAGCCGCGACAGCGTGACCGCGCCGTACTTCGGATGATCGATCACGTGCAGCTCCTCGTCGTTCGCCGCGGTGTAGCCGGCGTGGCGCGCCGTGTCGAGATGGACGTAGTAGCGCGCGTGCTCGCCGAACCGCTGCTCGGCGCGGTCGAGCGCGAGCGGCCAGATGTGCTCGGCGTGCGCGCGGTCATCGCCGAGATCGAATGTCTTGAACAGCCGGCGCGCGACGAGCCGCGCCGCGAGGTCGCGCAGCACCGGATCGGCTGCGGGCTCGCCGGTCACACCCGCCCAGCGATCGAGCGCGGTCGTCACCGACACGTCGTGGAGCTGCAAATAGTCGGCGACCGTGACGTTCGTGCCGCGCGCCATCGCGCCGGCGATCGCGAGGCCGGGCGGCTCGGCGCCGGTGCGCGCGAGCTGCGCGAACCGCTCGAGCGTGTGGATGAACATGTGCTCGGCCGCGCGCACGGTCTTGTGGTGATAGACCTGCGCGTACATGTACGAGCGCGCGAACAGGTACTGCTCGACGGCGTACATGCCGCGGCGGTAGTCGACGACGAGGTCGTCGCGGTCGGGCGAGACACGCGCGACCTGGATCGCGTGGATGATCCAGTCGAGGTCGTACGTCGCGTAGCCGGCGCCGGAGTAGTGGCCGTCGCGCAGCAGGTAGTCGAGGCGGTCGACGTCGAGCTGCGAGGACACCAGCTTGCGCGCGTAGTGGGGCTGGTAGTCCTTGCCCCAGAACGCGCGCAAGGTCTCGGGCAGGCCCGGCTCGAGCCGCTCGAGCGCCGCGCGCACCTCGGGATCCTCGGTCGCGATGCGCATGCCCCAGTGCTCGTGGCTGTGCCCCTCGAACACGTGCTCCCACGCGTGCGAGAACGGCCCGTGGCCGACGTCGTGGAGCAGCGCCGCGACCTTGACGTGGCGCGCGACCGCGTGCGGCAGCTCGAGCCGCCGCGCGACCCGCTGCGCGATGTGGAACGCGCCGAGCGCGTGGCCGAACCGCGAGTGCTCCGCGCCGGGGTACACGAGCCACGCGAAGCCCATCTGCTTGATCCGCCGCAGCCGCTGCATCGCGGCCGTGTCGAGCAGGTCGGCGATCGGGCGATCGCCGCCCTTGAACTCGACGAGCCCGTGCACCGGGTCGCGGAAGACGCGGTCCTTCACGCGCGCAGCTTACCACCGGTCGATCGCGGTGGACGGTAACTTGGTAACATGGTAACAAGCGGTCATGAACAAGAGCAGGGTCGTGCTGCGCTGGGCGGTCGCGGTCGTCCTCGGCGCCGGCGCGATCCGGCTGCTCGCGGAGCCGCCGCCGCCGCTCCACGCCGCGATCGGCCTCGCCGAGCTGGCGGGCGCGGCGCTGCTGCTCGCCTCGCGGACCCGGCGAGTGGGCGCGTACGTGCTGCTCGCGGTGCTCGCGTGCGCTGCGGTCGTCCACGCGCTCGCGGGCGAGGTGCCGCCGCTCGCGTTCGTCGTGTACGCGGCGGCGCTCGTGGTCGCGATGGAGCGGACGTGAGCGGCTGCGATCACCTCGACGACGCCGCGCTGATCGCCGCATTCGACACGCTCGCGATCCGGCCCGAGGACTTCCACCACCGCGAGCACGTGCGGCTGGCGTTCGCGCTGCTCGTGCGCGAGCGCGACCTCGCGGCCGCCGCCGGCGCGTTCCGTCGCACGCTGAAGCGGTTCGCCGACGCGGCAGGCGCGCCCGGCAAGTACCACGAGACGATCACGTGGGCGTACCTCGCGATCATCGCGGAGCGCATGCAGCAGCGCGCGTACGCGAGCTCGCGCGAGCTGATCGACGCCAACCCCGATCTGCTCGATCATCGCGGCGGCGCGCTCGCGCGCCACTACGACGTGGCCGAGCTGCTCGCGTCGCCGCTCGCGCGTGCGGCGTTCGTGCTACCCCGGCGATGAAGAAGCGGACGATCCAGCGCGTGCAGACCGGTGTGCGCATGGAGAAGCGCATGCTCCACATGCTGAAGGCGCTCGCCGGCGCGCTCGACCTCACGTTCGGGGACCTGCTCGAGGGCCTCGTGCTGCACGCGTTCGAGGGCAAGGCGCCGTTCGGGCCGGAGACGCTCGCGAAGATCGAGGCGCTGCGCGAGGTCTACGGCTTCGATCTCACCGCCGCCGACTCGCACCTGCTCGTCGAGGCGCCGCGCCGGAGGGCACGCTCGGAATAGGGCCGAGCGCGGCGATCCGTGCTACCTCGCTACAGATGGCCGCGACCCGCGAGGTCACGATCGAGCGCGCCGAGCGCGACGTCCGCACGCCGGACCGCGATCGCGTCGTCGTCGAGGCGCCGCTGCAGCTGCGCGCGCGCGGCACGCCGGTCGCGACGATCATGCGCACGCCCGGCCATGACGTCGAGCTCGCGCGCGGCCTGCTGCACGCCGAGTCGATCGCGGCCGGCGCGATCGTGCAGGTCGACGTCGACGCGATCGACG
>JBLMXA010000977.1:0-9385 GCA_050257515.1 Acidobacteriota bacterium
AAGCGCGCGCCGGCGAACCGCCCGCCGTACGTCGAGGTCGCGACGTTCGCGTACCCGTCGGGGCGCCGCGCCGACGAGGTCGTCGTCAACAACGCGGCGGCGCTCGTCTACGTCGTCAACCTCGGCTGCATCGAGCTGCACCCGCACGCGGTACGCGCCGAGGACATGGACCGTCCCGACGAGCTGCGCATCGATCTCGATCCGGTGCCGGGCGTTGGCTGGCCGCAGATCGTCGAGGTCGCGAAGGTCGCGCGCGAGGTGCTCGGCGAGCTCGGCCTCGTCGGCTGGCCCAAGACGAGCGGCTCGCGCGGCGCGCACCTGTGGGTGCGCATCCACCCGCGGTGGCCGTTCGCGCAGGTCAAGCGCGCGGCGCAGGCGTTCGCGCGCGAGGTCGAGCGGCGCGCGCCCGAGCTCGCGACGGCGAAGTGGGCCAAGGAGCAGCGGCAAGGCGTGTTCCTCGACTACAACCAGAACGCGCGCGATCGCACGACGTGCTGCGCGTACTCGGTGCGCGCGCGCGACGACGCGCGGGTGTCGATGCCGCTGTCGGGGGACGAGTTCGTCGCGTGCGATCCGGCGGCGTTCACGCTGCGCACGGTGCCCGCGCGGCTCGCGGCGCGCGGCGACGCGCACGCCGACATCGACGCGCACCCCGGCTCGCTCGAGCCGCTGCTCGAGCTCGCCGATCGCCAGGGCGACGACCGTGCGGCGTCGCCGAAGCTGCCGGTCATCACGATCGCGCAGGCCAAGCACAAGGCCGACGCGCTCGCAGGTCTGGAGCGGTGGAAGGCGCGACACCCACATCTCGCCGCAAAGCTCGCGCCGGAGGACATCCTCGTCGACGCGAACCGCGGCCGCGCGACCGCGTGGTATCGCGTGCGCATCAATCTCAAGAATATTCCGCCCGAGGAACAACCGCCTCCGGAGCCGATGGACCCGGCGTACGATCCGAAGACGGAGTACCTCGGGGAGCGCTGACGTATAATGAGGTGAGGTGGATCCGCTTACGCCCAGTAAGCTGAGAGGACGGCCGTCCGGGGAGGACGATCCGACGCAGGTCACGGTGAACCCGGCGCCGCCCGGCGAGCGCGAGTCCGAGGAGCTCACCGCGAAGACCGTGCCGCCGGAGCCGCCCGCGCACCTCGCGCGCAGCAGCGTCGATCTCGCTCAGGGCACCACGCTCAACGAGTATCGCGTCGAGGGCAAGATCGGCGAGGGCGGCATGGGCGCGGTGTTCTCGGCCGTGCACCCGCTGATCGGCAAGCGCGCCGCGATCAAGGTGCTCAAGCGCGAGCTGTGCGAGGACCCGATCACGCTCGAGCGGTTCATCGACGAGGCGCGCGTCGTCAACCAGATCGGCCACCCGAACATCGTCGACGTGTTCGCGTTCGGCACGCTCCCCGACGGCCGCAGCTACTTCGTCATGGAGTGGCTCAAGGGCGAGTCACTCCGCGATCGCATCGAGCGCGGCTCGGTGCACTACCTCGAGGCGTGCGCGATCTTGAAGGCGCTGTCGCGCGCGCTCGAGGCCGCGCACGACAAGGGCATCATCCACCGCGATCTCAAGCCCGACAACGTGTTCCTCGTCGAGGAGCGCGGCGACGTGCCGCGCGTCAAGCTGCTCGACTTCGGCATCGCCAAGCTGATGCGCGCCGACCAGAGCGTGTCGCGCACCGCGACCGGTGCGATGATCGGCACGCCGCAGTACGTCGCACCCGAGCAGGCGAAGGGGCACGCGATCGACGCGCGCGTCGACATCTACTCGCTCGGCTGCGTCGCGTTCGAGCTGTTCACCGGACGGCCGCCGTTCATCGCGGACAACGCGATGGAGATGGTCGCCAAGCACCTGATGGAGGAGCCGCCGCGCCCGTCGCAGCTCGTGCCCGGGCTGCCGGCGGAGCTCGACGACCTCGTCGTCGAGATGCTCGCGAAGGATCGCGAGCGGCGGCCGACCGTCACCGAGATCTGCGCGACGCTCGACACCGTGCAGCGCGCACCCGCGCGCGCGCCGGGCGGCGCGCTCGACAACCTCGGCGACGCGATCTCGCTGTCCGTGACCCGCCCGGTCGACATCTCGAACATGGTCGATCTGGTGCAGAAGCGCCGGCGCCGCCGCACCGTGTGGGCCGCGATCGGCCTCGTCGCCGGCGGCATCGCCACCGGCGCGATCGCGTTCATGGTCGTCAGCTCGCTGCGCGAGTCGAAAGCTTCACCGCCGCCCGAGCCCGCGGTCGAGCCGGCTCCCGCCGCGGCTCCCGTGCCCGTTCCCGCGCCTGCTCCGGTCGAGGAGCACGCGTCACCGTCACCGTCACCGTCACCGTCACCGTCACCGTCACCGTCACCGTCACCGTCACCGCCACCGTCACCGTCACCGTCACCGGCACCGTCACCGTCACCGCCACCGTCACTGTCATCGTCACCGCCACCGTCACTGTCACCGCCACCGTCACTGTCACCGTCGGCCGAGCCTCTCAGGCCTCACACCGACCCCAAGCCCAAGCCCAAGCCCACCCCCGCACCCGCTCACTCCATCCACCACGACAAGCCCGCGCCGCCCCCGCCGCCGCTGCGCGTCCCCGACCCCGACAACGGCCTCATGAAGGCCGAGTAGCGCGATGCGACGGCTCCTGGTCTCGCTGCTCACGATCCTCGCGCTCGCCGGCACGCTCGTCGCCGATCCCGCCGACAAGCCGAAGGCCGACAGCGAGGCGCAGGCCGCGCAGCAGGCCTACGAGGCGGGCAAGTACCACGATGCCGCGACGCACTTCGCGGCCGCCTACCAGCTCGATCCCCAGCCGGCGTACCTGTTCAACACCGCGCAGGCGTACCGGTTCGCGAAGGAGTGCGCGAACGCGGCGGACTACTACCGCAAGTTCCTCGACGCGACGAAGCAGCTCGCGGCCCAGAACCTCGACAAGGTGCAGAAGTACCTCGCGGAGATGGATGCGTGCGTCAAGGACAACGCGCTCGCGCCGACGACGCCGGCGATGCCCTCCCAGGTCACCACCCCGGCGCGCGCGCCCCTGCCCGAGGCCCCGGCCGACCCGGGTCGCGACCAGCGGCGCCTCGGCCTCGCGATCGGTGCGGCCGGCATCGTCGGGCTCGTCGTCGGCGCGTACTACACGCACCGCGTGCTGGACGTGACCAGCCAGGCGCAGGCGTGGGCGAACGCGAACTGCACGCAGGCCGCGCCGTGCACGTCGGAGGCCGACGCGCAGCAGAAGGCGACGTTCCAGCAGCGCGGCGACGCCGCGCAGCGCGACGAGACGATCGCGTACGCCGTCGGCGGCGCGGCGGTCGCCGCCGGCGTCGTGCTCTACATGCTCGGCAGCCACAGAAGCGACGAGCGCGCGGTCGCCGCCGTGCCGACGCCGGGCGGCGCGCTGGTCACCGCCGGCTTCGCGTTCTAACGCCCGAAGATCTCGCGCAGCTCGAACGGCGGCGTGACGTCGAGCTGGTCGTAGCGGCACTCGCGGACCGGCTTGTCGGGCCGCCAGCGCTTGAAGTGCGTCGCGTGGCGAAACCGCGTGCCTTGCAGGTGATCGTAGCCGACCTCGCACACGAGCTCGAGGCGGATCGGCTCCCACGACAGATCCTTGCCGCGGTTCCACCGGCTCGTCGCGCCCGGCATGCGCTGCGCGACGTCGGTGTCCTGAAACTCCGCCCACTCCTTCCACGGGTGATGCTCGCGCGCGCCCTCGCGCAGCGGCTTCAGCAGCTCGGCGAGCTGCGCGCGCACGTCCTGCTTGAACGCCGACGTGATGCCGACGTGGTGGAGCACGCCCTGATCGTCGTAGAGCCCGAGCAGCAGCGAGCCGACGAGCCGGTCCTTGCCGCCCTTGTACCAGCGAAATCCGGCGACGACGCAGTCGGCGGTGCGCGCGTGCTTGATCTTCAGCATCGCGCGCTTGCCCGGCGTGTAGCCGAGCGATTCGGCCTTCGCGATCACGCCGTCGAGGCCGGCGCCCTCGAACCGCTGGAACCAGTCCTGGGCGACCGCGCGGTCGCGCGTCGCCGGCGTGACGTGCACCGGCGGCTGCACGCCCTCGAGTGCTCGCTCGAGCCGCTCGCGCCGCTCGGCTTGCGGGCGCGCGCGCAGGTCCTCGTCGGCGAGCGCGAGCAGGTCCCACGCGACGTAGCTCGCCGGGTGCTCCTTCGCGAGCATCGCCACGCGCGACGCCGCGGGGTGGATGCGCATCAGCATCGCGTCGAAGTCGAGCTTGCCGTCGTGCGCGATCACGATCTCGCCGTCGAGGACGCAGCGCTCGGGCAGCCGCTCGCGCAGCGAGCCCTCGAGCTCGGGGAAGTAGCGGCCGAGCGGCTTGAGATCGCGGCTCTGGATGTAGACGTCGGGGCCGTCCTTGTAGACGAGCGCGCGGAAGCCGTCCCACTTCGGCTCGAAGATCCACCCGCTGCCCTCGGGGAGCCCGCCCTCCGAGAGCTTCGCGAGCATCGGCGCGATCGGTGGTTCGAACGGCAGCGTCACGGGCGGGAAGCTACAATGAACGCGTGCTGCGCGCTGTTCTCGCCGTCGCGATCCTGACGTCGCCGGCGTACGCCGACCGCGACCTGTGCGCGCGGGGCGTCGTCCACCACGGCGCGCCGATCGATCTCGACGTCCAGGACGCCGACCTCCACGACGTGCTGCGGCTGCTCGCCGACGTCGGCCGCGTCAACCTCGTCGTCGGCGATGACGTCGCCGGCAAGGTGACCGTGAAGCTGAAGCGCGTGCCGTGGGATGCCGCGACGTGCGCGATCGCGCAGGTCCATCGCCTGCGCGTCGACGTCGACCGCAACATCCTGCTCGTGCGGCGCGCGGACCGCTAGCCCGGTGTGACCCAGGATGGTTTCCCAATTCTGGGTCCTGTTCCGCTTCCCTATTGAATTCCGGAATCCAACAGTGAAGCGGAACCGGAAACAGAGTCTGGAATGCCTCCGTTTCCGCTCGCGAGACCGTTAGCCCTTCATCGTCGGGCTCGGCTGCAGGATCGCGATCGCCGCGCCGTTCGGATCGGCGAACACCGAGAACCGGCCGATCTCCGGGATGTCGGTCGGCGGCACGAACACCTTCGCGCCGAGGCGCTTCGCCTGGTCGTGCGTGTGGTCGGCGCTCGCGACGTGGACGTACGGCAGCCACGCGGTCGGCTGCTGCGGCATCATCGGCCTGGTCACGCCGGCGACGCCCTTCCCGCCCGTCTCGAGCACGTGGTACGTGCCGTGCTCGCTCTTCATGTCGGTGACCTCGAAGCCGCCGATCGCCTTGTAGAACGCGATCGCCTGGGCCGGATCGGGCGTCGCGAGCTCGTTCCAGCACCAGGTGTTCTGCTTGCCCGAGTAGTCGCCGGTGCCCTCGGGCGTGCCGGGCTGCCACAGCGCGAACGTCGCGTCGAACGGATCGGCGACCACCGCCTTGGTGCCGAAGTCGCCCATCTTCACCGGCTCCATGCGCAGCTTGCCGCCGAGCTGCTGGATCTTCGCGGCCGTCGCCGCGGCGTCGGCGACCTGCAGCGAGGCGAGCCAGTGATGCTGCGCGGGCGCGCCGGGCGGCTGGCCCAGGTAGCCGCCGATCGTCTTGTCGCCCGCGACGATCATCGTGTACGTGCCCCCGCCCGGCATCCCGGGCACGGGGACGTCCTGGGTCTTCCAGTGAAACACCTCCCCGAAGAACGCCTGCGCCTGCTTCGCCTCCTTGCCCACGTACTCGAACCACACGAACTTGCCAGTCGGAATCGTCGCCATGAGGTCTCTCCTTCCTTCGCCCTCGGGTCGAACGTGGGCGCCGCGGATCGACATCGGGAGCGAAGAAATCACGATCGCAGCGCGATCGGCTGGCCCTGCTCGACGAACTCCAGCGACACCGAGTTCAGGCAATACCGGAGGTGCGTCGGGGCCGGGCCGTCCTCGAACACGTGGCCGAGGTGGGCGTCGCAGCGAGCGCAGCGGATCTCGACTCGCACCATCCCGTGGCTCGCATCGCGCAGATTCCGTACATGGTCGGGATCGACCGGCGTCCAGAAGCTCGGCCACCCGGTGCCCGACTCGAACTTCGCGCCCGACTCGAACAGCGGCAGACCGCACAGCCGGCACACGTACGTCCCCGACTTCTTGTTGTCGAGAAACAGCCCGCAGAACGCCCGCTCGGTGCCCTGGTGCAGGATCACGTGGCGCTCCTCCGGCGTGAAGCCCTCTGCGAGCGCCGAGACGCGGTCGTCGGGGAGGCGGGTGATGTCGTAACCGGATCGCGAGGTGGGCATGCGCAGCTCCTACGTGTACCAGACTGTTCGGTTACGTGTGAGGCGCCTGACTACCGCGCGAAAAACCGCGGGCTTCGTTATCATCTCATCATTCGATGAGACGGGGCTCGGGCCTCATCGCGTGGGTTCTCGTTGCGTCGTGCGCGCTCGCCGCGTGCTTCTCGGCGGACGTCACGCATTGCCCCGACGTCGATTGCCCGGCGAGCGAGGTCTGCGACAACCACGGAGGCTGCGCGCTGCCCGAGCAGCTCGCGCAGTGCGACGGCGCGGCCGACGGCACGCTGTGCACGTACACCGATCAGACGAAGAACATGGTGATCGGCACGTGCTTCGGCGGCGAGTGCTTGCCCGCCGGATGCGGCAACGGTCGCGTCGACAACGGCGAGGTCTGCGACGACGGCAACAACGTGTCGGGCGACGGCTGCTCGGCGGACTGCCAGTCGAACGAGACCTGCGGCAACAGCATCGTCGACAGCGCGCGGGGCGAGCAGTGCGACCTCGGCCCGCAGAACCAGGATGGCTCGCAGTGCGAGCACGATTGCTCGCTGCCGAAGTGCGGCAACGGCATCGTCGATCCGACGCTCGACGAGCAGTGCGACGCCGGCCTGGCGAACGCCGACACACCCGATGCGCCGTGCCGCACGTACTGCCAGCTGCCGCGCTGTGGCGACGGCATCGTCGATCCGAGCCTCGGCGAGGTCTGCGACGACGGCAACACGAAGCCCGACGACGGCTGCTCCGCCGACTGCAAGAGCATCGAGATCTGCGGCGATGGCGTCGTCGGCAACGGCGAGCAGTGCGACCTCGGGTCGGCGAACTCGAACGCGCCGGACGCGACGTGCCGCACGGATTGCACGCTGCAGCGCTGCGGCGACATGATCGTCGACGTCAACCACCTCGAGCAGTGCGACGACGGAGCGGCGAACGCGAACCTGCCGGACGTGTGCCGCGTCAACTGCCAGAGCCCGCGCTGCGGCGACGCCATCCTCGACGTCATGCACGGCGAGATCTGCGACGACGGCAACACGGTCTCGGGCGACGGCTGCTCGAGCGACTGCCTGTCGAAGGAGACGTGCGGCAACGGCTACGTCGATCTGATCAAGGGCGAGCAGTGCGACAACGGCGCGATGAACGCGAACACGCCGAACGCGGCGTGCCGCACCGACTGCACCGTGCGCCGCTGCGGCGACACGATCGTCGACACCCAGTTCGGCGAGCTGTGCGACCTCGGCAGCATGAACTCGAACGCGGCGAACGCGACCTGCCGCACCGACTGCCTGCCGCAGCGCTGCGGCGACGGCGTCCTCGACAACCTCAAGGGCGAGGTGTGCGACGACGGCAACGTCACCTCGGGCGACGGTTGCTCGGCCGACTGCAAGTCGCTCGAGACCTGCGGCAACGGCATCGTCGACACGATCAAGGGCGAGCAGTGCGATGCCGGCACGATGAACGCGAACACGTCGGATGCGCCGTGCCGCACCAACTGCCTGCTGCCGAAGTGCGGCGACAACATCGTCGATCCGTCGCGCGGCGAGATCTGCGACCTCGGCACGTCGAACTCGAACCTGCCGAACGCGAGCTGCCGCACGAACTGCACGCCCCAGCGGTGCGGCGACAAGATCGTCGACACCGCGAAGGGCGAGGTCTGCGACGACGGCAACAACGTGTCGGGCGACGGCTGCTCGGCGGACTGCAAGTCGAACGAGACGTGCGGCAACAGCATCGTCGACATCATCAAGGGCGAGCAGTGCGACGCGGGCTCGAGCAACTCGAACGCGCCGAACGCGCCGTGCCGCACGAACTGCCAGCTGCCGAAGTGCGGCGACTCGATCGTCGATACCGCGCTCGGCGAGCTGTGCGACCTCGGCGCCTCGAACTCGAACCTGCCGAACGCGAGCTGCCGCACGAACTGCCAGCCGCAGCGCTGCGGCGACAAGATCATCGACAACACGAAGGGCGAGCTCTGCGACGACGGCAACAACGTGTCGGGCGACGGCTGCTCGGCCGACTGCAAGTCGAACGAGACGTGCGGCAACGGCATCATCGACACGGTCAAGGGCGAGGTCTGCGACAACGGCGGCCTCAACTCGAACAGCCCGAACGCGACGTGCCGCACGAACTGTCAGCCGCAGAAGTGCGGCGACTCGATCGTCGACACCGCGTTCGGCGAGCTGTGCGACCTCGGCGCGATGAACTCGAACGTCGCGAACGCGACCTGCCGCACGAACTGCCAGCCGCAGCGCTGCGGCGACGGCATCGTCGACACCGCGAAGGGCGAGGTCTGCGACGACGGCAACAACGTGTCGGGCGACGGCTGCTCGGGTGACTGCAAGTCGAACGAGACGTGCGGCAACGGCATCGTCGACACGATCAAGGGCGAGCAGTGCGACGCCGGCTCGATGAACTCGAACAGCCCGAACGCGCCGTGCCGCGCGAACTGCCAGCTGCCGAAGTGCGGCGACGGCATCATCGACACCGCGCTCGGCGAGGTCTGCGACAACGGCGCCGCGAACTCGAACGCGCCGAACGCGGCGTGCCGCACGACGTGCGTGCCCGCGCGCTGCGGCGACGGCATCCTCGACAACACGCTGCTCGGCGAGGTCTGCGACGACGGCAACACGACCTACGGCGACGGCTGCTCGGGCGACTGCAAGTCGAACGAGACGTGCGGCAACGGCTACGTCGATCAGATCAAGGGCGAGCAGTGCGACGACGGCAACGCGCGCGGCCGCGACGGCTGCAGCAAGTGCCAGCTCGAGTCGATCGTCGCGCTGCATCCCGGCGGCGCGCCGCCGGCGCGGTTCGGCGAGCTGCTCGTCTACGACGCCGCGCGCCAGCGCGTCGTGATGTTCGGCGGCTACACGCCGAACAACAACCTCGGCGACACGTGGGAGTGGGACGGCATCAGCTGGACGCAGATGCACCCGGCGCACTCGCCCGCGCCGCGGTTCGACTCCGCCGCCGCGTACGACGCGGTCCGCCACCGCATCGTGCTGTTCGGCGGCTTCAAGGTGAACTTCGGCGACGCGAACAACGAGACGTGGGAGTACGACGGCACCGACTGGACGCTGCACACGCCGGCGACCGTGCCGCCGGGCCGCGCCCGCGCGGCGCTGGCCATCGACGCGCAC
>JBLMXA010000978.1:0-7799 GCA_050257515.1 Acidobacteriota bacterium
GGCGAGCACGCGTGCCGTGTCCGCGCCGCTGCTCGCGCTGCTCCGCTCGCGCGCCGGCACGTGGCTCGCGCGCGAGGCGGCGTTCGTGTCGGGCGGCGCGCACCGCGAGACGTGCCCGCGCGAGGTCCTCGACGGGCTGTTCGCGCACGTCGCGGCTCTCGCGCCCGAGGTGATCGCGGCGACGGTCGCCGCGTACGTCGAGCACGACGCGTTCGACGTGCTGCCGACGATCGACGTGCCGACGCTGATCGTCGCCGGCGATCGCGACGAGCTGACGCCGGTCGCGGTCGCCGAGCGCATGCAGCGCGCGATCCGCGGCAGCGAGCTCGTCGTGTTCCCCGGTCACACCCACCTCGTGCAGGTCGAGCAGCCGGCGGCGGTCCACGCCGCGATCGATCGGTTCCTCTCGAAGCACGCGCTCTAGCGAGCGGAGCGGATGCTCGCGCGCAGCTTCTGCCACGCCGCATCGCCGGCGGGCTGGTCGGCTCGCGCGACGGACATCACGATGAACAGCTTGGCACCATCCGCGAACACGACGCCGTGCATGCGCAGCGGCTCGGCGTTGCTGCGGCGGATCGCCGCCTCGAGATCGATCGCGGGCTCGCCGAGCACGCTGGTCTTCGCCTGCTTCGGATCGACCGACAGCGTACCCGGGACCGTGCGCATGTTCGCGATCGCGCCGCCCGCGGCGCCGTCGAGATCGATCGGGACGCCCGCGCGATACGTGAACTCCATCGACGCGATCATCAGGCCGTCGCCCTCGCCCTGCAGGTACGTGGTCGACACGACCAGCGGCTTGATCGTGTCGGGGACCGGCAGCGTGTCGGCGTGGAGCGCGAACGGTGCGTCGAGCGCGATCGCGCCGACGCGCTGGGGCTGCCAGCGCTGGTCGACGATCGCGGCGGGCACCGCCGGCTCTCGCCGGAGGTACGCGACGAGCTCGTGCGAGCCGTACGCGGCGAACGCGAACGCGACGATGCCGCTGGCGATCACGACAAACGTCGGCGGGCGCGTCACGGCGTGTTGTCCTCGAGCGTCGCGAGCCGCCACGAGGCGCCGGCGAGCACGAGCTGCCAGTCGAACACGTCGGACGTCAGGGTGACCTTGCCGGGCGCGGGCGACACGGCGCGCGTGGGCGCACCCGCATCGACGAACGCGCGGAACGACCCCGCGGTGCAAGCCTTGCGCGCCGCCCTCGCGTCCGCGAACCGTCGCGACCTCGTGTCGACCCGGCGATACGCGAACGGGAACTTCAGCTGCGCGCGCAGCGCCGGCTCCGCGCAGCCCGCGATCGCGCGAAACGCCTGCGGGCACGCCGGCGCGAGCGGCGGCGCCGCGGCGGCATCGGCGACGAGCACGATCTGGCTCCTGCCGGAGGCGTGCAGATCGAGCCCGCTGATGCACGTGTCATTCACCTTACCCTTCGCGACCGCCGCGATCTGGAACCGCAGCTCCTTGACCTGATCGCGCCACAGCTCGACCTCGACGTCCTCGCGCTCCTCGCGCAGCGAGACTTTCTTGGTGCGGCCGTCGTCGCTCGAGATCTCGAGCTCGGTGATGCGGTTGTTCGCGCGGAACAGCTCGGGCGATCGCCACACGCCGGCGCGGATCGTCACCGACTCGATGCGCGTCGGCACCGCGAGCTTGACGACGAGCGCCTCGCCGATGCCCTCGTCCACCTTGCCCTCGCACCAGATGCGCGTCGGATCGCCGCCGAGCGCGTACCAGGGCTCGTACGTCTTGCCCCTCGTGGCGAGCGTCGACGTGGCCGACACGCTCACCGCGAGCGTCGCCGGCGCCTCGACGTCCTGTACGGGCGGAGCCGCGGATGCGGTCGTCGCGGCCACGATCGAGATCCACGCGAGGCGGCGCACGTGCCGATTCTCGCACGGTTCGATCGCGCACGCGCTGCACCGCGCCGACCGCTGTCGCGTGGTCGCCGCGCAGAACCATCGCTGGCGGCGCGCGTCAACGTGGCAGCACGTCACGTTCGCGGCGGTACACGCGATGCACGCGCGGGAACTGATTCCTGCCGGAGGTCGTGATGCGCTCAGCGATCGGCTGTGTCCTCGGTGTCCTCATCACGGCGTGCGGCTCGGATAACCCGGGCCCGGCGCTCTCCATCAGCCCGTCGGGCACCGTGCAGACCGCCGGACCCGTGGAGCTCACCGCGATCCTCGCGAACACGACCGCCGACGTCACGTGGAGCACCGACGGCGGCGGCTCGCTGTCGAACGCGACCGGCTTGCACGTCACGTACAGGCCGCCGCCGGGCAGCGAGACCTCGACGCTGACCGCGACCGCCGACAAGCTGACCGCGCAGGTCGTGATCGTGTCGGGCCCGGCGACGCTGAACAGCGCTACGATCCCCGGCCTCACCGCGCCGGTGACCGTTCAGTACGACGCCGAGGACATCCCGCACATCCAGTGCGCCGCGGCGATCGACTGCTTCGCGGTGCAGGGCTACGTGCAGGCGAGGGATCGGTGGTTCCAGATGGACTTCCTGCGCCACGTCGCGCGCTCGAACCTCGCCGAGCTGGTCGGCGTCGCCGGGCTGGCGCAGGACGAGCAGTTCCGGACGCTGTTCGTCACGCGCGCCGGTCACCGGCTCGAGAGCGACCTAGCCGCCGCGCTCGATCCGGCGACGCGCAAGATCCTCGAAGCGTTCGCCGGAGGCATCAATGCCTACCTCGCCGAGCTGCGCGCGAGCGGCGCGCAGCTGCCGGGCGAGTACCAGCAGCTGCCGTTCCCGCTGACGCCCGCGGACGTCGCGGACTGGACGGTCGAGGACACCGAGGCGCTCGCGCGACTGCAGCAGCTCCAGCTGTCGTTCGGCGCGACCGAGGAGATCGCGAACGGCCAGTTCGCGGCGGTCTACGCCCAGGGGCCGCTGGCCGATCTCGGCAAGCTCAACGCGTGGATGCGCGCCGCGGCGCCGGCGAGCGAGCAAGCCCACACGCTCGCGCCGGGTGGCTTCACGGTGGCGCGCACGCTCGCGGCGACGCGCGCACCCTCGATCGACCTGTCGCCGTGGCGTGCCGTGCTCGGTGCGGCCGTGCTGCACGCGGGGCCGCGCCACCTCGGCGGCCTCGTCGGGTCGAACAACTGGGCGGTCTCGACCTGGAAGTCGGCCGCTCACTTCGCGATGGTCGCCAACGATCCGCACCTCGCGCTGCAGTACCCGCCGCTGTTCCACCTCGCCGTGATGACGTCGGCCAATCCCGCCGATAGCCTCGATCTCGCCGGCGGGTCGTTCCCCGGGCTGCCCGGTGCGCTCGTCGGGCGCGGCGCGCACGTCGGCTGGGGCGTCACCGTCGTCGGCTACGACGTCACCGACGTCTATCTCGAGCAGTTCCTCCCGCAGGCGATGTGCGCGACGCCGGCGCCTTGCGTGCTGTTCAACGGCGCGCCGGTCGCGACGATCCCGGTGCCGCAGCACTACCGCGTGCGTATCGGGCCGGGGGACGCGTTCGCGGACCAGACCGGCGTCGTGCTCGTCGTGCCGCACCACGGGCCGGTGATCCAGGCACCCGATGCCAGCGGCAGGGCGGTCAGCGTGCGGTGGACCGGCCACGAGGGCAACACGCAGGACCTCAAGGCGTTCCTCGGTCTGGACACCGCTGCCGATGTCGATGCGGCGATGGTCGCGCTCAAGGACTTCGCGACCGGAGCGCAGAACTTCGTCCTCGCCGACGACATGGGCCACATCGCGTACGACCCGCACGCGCTGGTGCCGGTGCGGCAGTTCGCCGACATCCGCGTGCGCGGCGCGAACGTGATCTTGCCGTGGCTCCCTCTCCCCGGTGACGGCACCGCGGAATGGGGCGACGGCGTCGCGAACTGCGCGTCGGCGACGCTGACGCCGCTCCCCGCGTCGTGCTGGATCGCCGACGACCTGCTGCCGCACGGCAAGGATCCCGCGAAGGGTTACTACTTCACCGCGAACGCCGATCCGACGTACCCGTCGGTGTCCGACGATAACAACCCGCTCGCGCATCCGCCGTACCTCAGCTTCTCGTGGAGCGACTCGACCGGCTTCCGCGCGACGCGCATCGATCAGCTGCTGTCGACCGCGATCGCCGCGAACGGCCGTGTGTCGCTCGCCGACATGGAGGCGATGCAGGCCGATCACATGTCGCGGCCGGGCGCGCTGTTCGGTCCGTTCGTCGCGGCGATCCCGGTCGACGCGTCGAGCCCACCGGAGCTCGCGCTCGCCCAGCAGGTGTTCGCGGCGTGGGCCGCGAACGGCTACGACTGCCCCTCGGGTCTGCTCGGCATCGATCCGGTGAACAGCGCCGTCGATCCGAACCCGGCGGTCGCCGCGAATTCGGCCGGGTGCACGCTGTTCCACGCGTTCCTGCGCCGTCTGCTCAACAGTGTATTCGCCGACGATCTCGCGGTCGTCGGGCAGGGCGTCGACGACGTCTCCGCGATCAAGGGGATCGTGTACCTGCTCGGGCTTCCCGCGGGCGCGCCGGGCACGACGTTCTGCAACGACGTCGACGCGACCGGCCAGACCATCGCGCCCCACACGTGCATGGAGCAGGTCGCGAACGCGCTGGTGTTCGCGGTCGACACGCTCACCTCGCATGTCGGGCCGCCGAGCGAGTGGGTGTGGGGCCGCTATCACACCGTGACGCCCGTCAGCGCGTTCGGGATGGTGACCGTCGGCTACGAGCCAGGGCCGTACGCGCACGGCGGCGGCGCGTGGACCGTCGATGTGGCGGCGCCGTCGCTCGACGGCGCCGGCCTCGACTTCACGTACGGCCACGGCGGCCAGGTGCGCCACATCTCGGTCCTCGATCCCACCGCACCGAGCGTGCGGATGCAGCTGCCCGGACCCGAGCGCGACAACCCGGCGGTGTTCGTCGGGCCGGACCTGCTCGGCGGCTGGCTGACGAACACCTACTTCGACTTCGCGTACGGCGCGCAGATCGATCGCGCCGTCGTGTCCACCCAGACCTTCACCGCGCAATGACGGAGCGAACCATGCGTCGGATCCTGATTGCCTCCTCGATCGTGGTCGCCGCCGGCGGCTGCAAGACGGACCTCCCGTACACCGCGCCGACGAGCACCGTCGCCGCGGTGTTCGATCCGCTCGCGAACAAGGTGCCGCTGCCGAACGACCTCGTGTTCCTCGGCGATGCGAACGCGTTGTGCCCCGACTACGGCAACGTCGAGCTCGCGCCCGGCGCGCCGGCGTGCGCGCAGGCGGAGCTGCTGCAGATGTTCGCCGGCAAGTTTCCGAGCGATCAGGAAGTCGCGGTCACGATCGACTTCACGCAGACGAACTTCGTCGGTCACGGCACCGAGCAGGTCGCGCCGGATCTCGATCTGTCGACGCTGACGCCGGCGACGTTGTTCGTCTACGGCATCACCGATGCCGATCAGGGCGACGTCGCGCTCGAGCCGATCACCGCCGCCGACTACGTGAAGTACGACGACCACGGCACGCTGACGCTGCACCACGCCGGCCACGAGCCGTGGGCGCCGGGACGCTACGCGGTGTTCGTGCGCGGCGGCGCCGACGGCGTGCACACGACGGACGGCATCGAGGTCGGCCAGTCCGAGGTGTTCGCGCTCGTCGCGCAGGGCAAGGACATGACCGATCCGGCGAACATCGGGCTGCTCGTCGCGCAGACCGGCTCGAAGTCGGCCGCGATCGCGCAGGGCGAGCAGCTGAACCAGCTGATCGCGCTGTACAAGGACTCGGCGTATCCGATCGTTGACACGCGGTTCCCGCACGAGCAGCTCGCGATCCTGACGACGTTCCAGATCGCACCGCGCGTGACCAACGTCGCGATCGATCCGGCGCGCGGCCTCGCGCCGCTGCCGTTCGATCTGCTGCGCGATCCGGTGACGGGCAAGCTGTCGGCGCTCGCCGCGTGCACGATGGCCGGCGGCAAGCTCGCCGGCGATGGCACGTGCTCGAGCGCGGCGGCCGCCGGGTTCGCGTCGCTCGACGGCTTCTCGACGACCGGAGCGATCCTCGCGCCGACGTCGGACCTCATCAACGCGCACACGGTCGACTCGCTGAACCTCATGCTGTTCGATCTCAGCGATCCCGCGAACCCGGTGCAGGTCAGCGCGTCGGATCTGATCCTCGAGCCCTGCGAATTCGCGAGCTCGTGCGGCGAGGTCTCGCTCTCGCCGGTGATCGCGATCCAGCCTGCGGGTGCGACGGCCGGCGACCCGACGTCGGTGTTCCGCACGCGTCCGCTCAAGGACGCGACCGACTACGCGGTCGTCATCCTCACCGGCATCCATGACAAGGCCAATCACCTGATCGGTCAGGGCACGGTCGCCGGGATCCTCAAGTTCCAGAACGCCGTCGCGATCGCCGGCAAGTCCGCGCTGACCGGCATCGACGACGGCACCGCGAGCGCGCTGGAGAAGATGCGCCTGCAGCTGCAGCCCGTGCTCGCGACGCTCGCCAAGCGCGGCATCGGCGGCTCGATGATCGCGACGGCGTACACGTTCCACACGCAGAGCATCCTCGATCCGGCCGTCAAGCTCGCGGCGCTGCCGTACCAGACGCCGGCCGAGACCGCGCTGCCGATCGCGCCGACGTTCGTCGCGCGCACGCCGGCCGCCGCGTTCGCGAAGTACGGCGTGGATCCCGCGGTCGTGCCGTCGAGCCACATCGACGAGATCCTCGAGGCCGACATCGTCACGTTCGACGCGCTCGATCCCGTGACCGGCGCGTTCCTGGCCGATCCGACGCGCGCCGTGGCCGAGCCGATCCACGTGCTGATCGCGACGCCGAAGGCGGCGGCTGCGCCCGCGTGCACCGGCGCGCTCGCGCCGTTCGGCAGGTGCGCGCCGATGATGATCTTCCACCACCGCATCTCGCGTGGCCGCGCCGACATGTTGACGGTCGCCGATTCGTTCGCGGCCGCCGGCATGGTGACCGTCGCGATCGACTCCGCCAAGCACGGCGACCGCTCGTTCTGTACGTCGGGCACCTCGGGCGCCGCGAGCGGCTGCAACGGTGGCGCGAGCTGCGTGACGTCGCTGCCTGCGGGCGCGCAGGGTGACCTCCATCCGCCCGGCACGTGCGGGAGCGCCGGCTTCGCGAAACAACCGGTGAGCGCGACCTGCACCGGGGCATGTGCGCAGGCTGCCACCGACGGCATCCCGTACGTGTCCGGCAACTATCTGCTGACCGAGAACTTCTTCCGCACCCGCGACACGATGCGCCAGGATCTGATCGACGAGGCGCAGCTCGTGCGCGCGATCGCGTTCGTGCCGAAGGGCCTGCCGCCGACCGGGCACGCCGTGTTCGATCACATGAGCGCGCGCGGCGTGATCGTCGATCCCGCGACGATCTACTATAGCGGCCAGTCGCTCGGCGCGGTCGAGGGCGCCGCCGACGTCGCGGCGAACCCGCGGATCTCGAGGGCGGCCTTCAACAGCGGCGGCGGCACGTTCACCGATGTCGCGCTGACCTCGCCGGAGTTCGCTCCGATCGTCGACGAGCTGCTCGCCAAGCTCGGCATCGCACACGGCAGCGCCGACTACCTGAAGTTCCTCGTCGTCGCGAAGACCGTGCTCGATCCCGCCGAGCCGATCAACTTCGTCGGTCACCTGCAGGCGAGCACGCTGCCGAACCTGCTTGCCGGCGGCGTGCCGCAGGCGCCGAAGGCCGTGCTGACGCAGGTCGCGAACTGCGATCAGACCTCGCTGAACCCGTTCGGCTTGCTGTTCGCCGCGAACGCCGGCACCGGCCCGCTCCCCACCGGCGCGAGCTTCTTCGCGCCCGGCGGCACCGGCACGTTCCAGCTGTTCGTGCCCGCCGG
>JBLMXA010000979.1:0-6564 GCA_050257515.1 Acidobacteriota bacterium
CGTCGATCGCGCGCTGGCCGCCGCGCTCGCCGACACGAACGAGAAGTGGCTGATCTCGAAGGGTCGCCTCGATTACGGCCCGTTCTCGCTCGCCGACGTCGTCGCGCAGATCGACAAGGGCGAGATCGTCGCCGGCAACCTGATCATGGACAAGGATACCGGGGCGCGCGTCGATATCGGCGAGCACCCGCTGCTCGGGCCGATGGTCGATGCCGCGCGCCAGCGCCTCGACGAGCAGCGGCGCGCGCAGGCCGAGGTCGCCGTGCAGAGCGCCGAGAAGAAGCGCGGTGCCCTGCTCTACGCGGTGATCGGGCTCGGCGTGCTCGGCGCCGCCGCCGGCGTGTACTTCCTGATCAACGCGGTTCGCCACGACGACTCGCAGAAGCAGATCGCGACGATCACCGGCCTCGACGGCGCGAGCCTCAAGGTGACGGTGAGCTTGCCGAAGACGCCGCCCGCGAAGCACCACTCCGGTGGTGGCGGCGGCAAGAACTGGGGCCAGAAGAACGCGAGCGACAACCTGGCTCTCGATCTCTCCGACGACAGCGACGAGACCGAGACGCTCGGCATGGACAAGGTCTACGCGGTGTACTCGCACTACGGCGCGCAGCTCGGCGGCTGCCTGCAGGGCAACGGCGCCGGCAACGCGAACATCGCGATCAGCATCGACGGCCCGAGCGGCCGCGTGAACATCGTCAAGGTCAACGGCCAGGCGAGCGGCCCGCTGTGGGGCTGCATCAACCGCGTCATGCGCGCCATGCAGTTCCCGACGATCCACGGACCGCGCACGCGTGCCGAGTTCGACATCGGGGTGTGATGCCAGAGCCGAGCTACCCGCGGCCGTCGTCGACCTTCGATGCACTCCAGGGCCCGCGCGCCGACCTCGCGCGCGCGATCCCGCGGCGCCCGCACGTCAGGCTGTGGATCGGCCTTCTGCTCGCGGTCGCGTTCGCGCTGGTCGTCGTGCCGACGATCACCGCGGAGCGGCTGCTCGGCGCCGGCCGCGTCGCCGCGGGCGAGCACGCGAAGATCACGGTGCGCGTGCCGCCGTTCGCGGGCTACCAGACCGCCGAGGGCCACATCGGCGGCGGCGGCGGCGTGCTGATCGCGCGCGGCGACCTCGCGACGCGCGACGACGCGGCGCGCGTGGAGGCCGTCCGCGATGCGATGCCGCACGGCGCGGTGCCGTACGTCGCGTACTTCGCGCTCGTGCTCGTGCTCGCCGGGCTGTTCGCGCACCACACGCGGCGGTCGACGTACGGCCGGCTCGTGCGCACGCAGCTCGTCACGCTCGGGCTGATCGCGGTCGCCGCGATCGCGGTCAAGCTCGTCATGGTGACGACCGCGCTGTCGGTGCTCGTCGTGCCGGTCGCGCTGTTCGCGATCGTGCCGACGATGGCGCTCGATCGCGTGGTCGGCCTCGCGAGCGGTACGCTCGCCGCGCTCGTCGTGTCGCTGCTCGTGCCGTTCGACGTCGGGCTCGCGATCCTGCTGCTCGTCCAGGCGGGCACGGCCGGGCTCGTCGTCCCCGAGCGGCCCAAGGCGCGGTGGCGCGCCGCGCTCGCCGGAGGCGCGCTGGCGACGCTGCTGTCCGCGCTGACCTACCCGTTGCTCGTCTACCTGACGACCGGCCAGCTGCCGGTGCGCGAGCTGCACGATCCGCTGCACTCGGCGTGGCTCGCGTGCGCGCTTGGTCCGGCGATGGCGACCGCGCTCGCGGTGCCGCTGGTGCCGCTGTACCAGCTGCTCGTCGGCGAGATCACGCACGGCAAGCTCGTCGAGCTCGAGGATCTGTCGAACCCGCTGCTGCGCCAGATCGCCGAGAAGTCGCCGGGCACCTGGCAGCACAGCCTGATGATGGCGAACATGGCCGAGATCGCGGCGAACGCGATCGGCGCGAACGGCCGGCTGGTGCGCGTCGGCGCCTACTATCACGATCTCGGCAAGTCGCTCGCGCCGAAGTACTTCATCGAGAACCTCGAGCCCGGCGAGACGTCGCCGCACGATCAGCTGCCGCCGCGCGTGTCGTGCGACGCGATCTTCGAGCACGTCACCGAGGGCATCGTCGCGGCGCGCCGCGCCGGGCTGCACGAACGGATCATCGACTTCATGCACATGCACCACGGCAACGGGGTGCTCGAGTACTTCTGGGCGAAGTGCCAGGAGCGCGGCAACCCGGACCACCTGACGGTCGAGCACTTCCGCTACCCGGGTGTGCCGCCGCAGAGCCGCGAGACCGCGATCCTCGCGATCTGCGACGCCGTCGAGGCCGCGTCGCGCACGCTCAAGAAGCCCGACCCGCAGGCGATCGATCAGCTCGTGCAGCGCATCGTCTACGGCAAGCTCCATCTCGGCCAGCTCGACGACTCGAGCCTGTCGATGGGCGATCTGCGTCGCGTCGCCGACTCGCTGCGCGAGACGATCCGCCACGCGAACCACGGCCGCATCGAGTACCCGTGGCAGAAGGCGCAGCAGGACGCGAGC
The DNA here is from genome assembly GCA_050257515.1 of Acidobacteriota bacterium. Classification (GTDB taxonomy): domain Bacteria; phylum Myxococcota_A; class Polyangia; order Haliangiales; family Haliangiaceae; genus JABFXX01. Next base: position 2,485 of record JBLMXA010000979.1, read on the forward strand.
GCGCCGGGCGCGTCGCTCGGCCCGCTCGTGTCGACCGGGCCGCGACTCGACTCGCTCGATCGTCAGCCGAAGGCCGAGCCGATCGCGAAGCCGGCGACGCCGCGCGAGTCGCAGGAGGCGCTCGCGACGACCGCCGACGTGGCGACGCCGAAGCTGCGCGTCGGCAAGCCGAGCGAGAGCCAGACCGGGATCGAGGCGACCGCCCCGGTGGCGCGCGTGCCCGAGGACGGCCCGCCGACCGAGCCGCTCCGGCCGCGCACGCGCACGAGCTCGCAGCGGCTCAAGATCGACGTGCGCACGCAGCAGGAGGCGACGAAGCCGCCGGTGCCGCCGCAGCCCGAGCAGCCGAGATCGCCCGAGGCCGCGGAGTTCGCCGCCGACGCGCGCGAGGTGCTGCGCGAGGCGACGAAGGATCTGATCGCGCGGCCGAAGGAATCCGCCGCGCCCGAGGCGCAGGTCAGCGACGGTCCCTCGGCGCGCAAGCGCGCCGCGACGCTGCCGCCGACGCCGATGCAGCTGCGCCGGCCGCCGACGATCCAGCCGCCGATCGGCCGCAAGCCGCCGACCTTGCCGCCGCTGTCCGGCGATCCGAAGCTGACGCTGCCCGGCACCGTGCCCATCAAGCCGCCCGCGGCGGCGCCGGAGCTGCCCGGCGTGGCGAAGCTGCCGACGACGCTCGCCGGCCTGCCGCCCGCGCCCGCGCCGGCGATCAGCTCCGACGCCGCGATCACGCTGCCGCCGGTGAACAAGAAGCCGGCGGCGCAGATCGTCGAGGAGCGGGATGCCGCGACGACGCAGCCGCGGATGGACCCGGCCGACGATCCCTCGATCGGCGACACGACGAACCCGAGCGTCGACGTCGGCGAATCGTCGTGGCGCGCCGGGCTGAGCGCGCGCCTCGAGGCGGCGCTCGACGACGAGTTCGGCGCCGAGACCAAGGAGATCGCGCCGAGCAAGGCGGATCTCGCGGCGCTGATCGCGAACGCGACGCCCGACGTCACGAAGAAGCAGTCCCTCGAGGAGATGGAGCGGCTGCACCGCCAGGCGCGCGGCCCCCACCCGACCGCCGAGGTCGACGAGTCCGACATCGAGGCGGCGATCGAGCTCGCGCCGCCCGCGCGCCGCACCGCGACCGCGATCGGCGTGGCGAAGAAGAAGCCCGGAGAATGAACCACAAGGACCCAGAGGTCACAAAGATCGGACCTTTGTGGCCTTTGTGTCTTTGTGGTTCGATCTTCCTCGCGTGCGCGCACCCGCCGCCGGCGCAGCCGAGCTCGCGCGCGATCGTCGATGCCGACATCCGGCGCGCAGAAGATGCCGAGCTGCACCGCCGCCACGACCTCGCCCGCCAGGGCTACGAGCGCGCGATCGCGGATGCGAAGGAGCCCGAGACGCAGCGCTACGCGCGCCGGGAGTTCGCCGAGACGCTCGAGCAGTGGGGCGAGATCGCCGAGGCGATCGCGCAGCTCGAGGCCGCGGTCGCCGCGGTGCCCGCCGACGCGGCCTCGTGGAACGACCTCGGCGTGCTCTACTACCAGCAGGGCGACACCGGGCGCGCGCTCGCCGCGCTCGAGCGGGCGAAGGCGCTCGCGCCGCGCGACTGGCGGCCGCGGCGGCAGCTCGCCGCGGTGCTCGTCGCGACCCACGACTACACGCGGGCGACCGCGGAGTACCGCGCGATGCTCGATCTCGAGCTGCCCGATCGCCTGCGGGCGGCGGTGAAGAAGGCGCTCGAACTGCTCGCGGCGTCGACGCCATCCTCGTGACATACTGCGCGCATGCGATTCGTTCGCGCCGCGCTGCTCGTCGCCCTCGTGGGCGCGCGCCCCGCGATCGCCGGCTTCAACTGGAGCGGCCAGGTCGAGGCTGACGCCACCGACCTCGCGAGCGACGATCCGAAGAAGCGGCTCGACGCGGTGTCGCTGCTCGCACTCGACGACATCCACCTCGCCCAGCCGTTCCTGATGAAGGCGCTCGGCGACGACGACGTCGCGGTGCGCCATCAGGCCGCGAAGGCGCTCGGCGCCGGCGGCGCGGTCGCCGCGGTGCCGCGGATGATCGAGTGGCTGTCGGATCAGGATCCGAAGACGAAGGTCGTCGCGGCCGAGGTGCTCGGCGACATCGGCGGGCCCGAGGCGACGCAGGCGCTGATCCGCTCGCTCGGCGACGCCGACGATGCCGTCCGCCAGCGCGCGGTGAAGTCGCTCGGCAGGATCGGCCAGCGCGGCAACCCGGCGGTGGTCACCGCGCTGATCCCGCGGCTCGAGGACACGAAGTCGAGCGTCAAGGCCGAGGCGGTCGAGCAGCTCGAGGAGCTCGGTGACAGGCGCGCCGTGATCCCGCTCGTCGCGAAGTTCGATGACACCTCGCAGGAGGTGAAGAAGGCCGCGATCCGCGCGGTCGGCAAGCTCGGCGATCGCGCCGCGGTGCCCGCGCTCGTGCGCAAGACGAACGATCCCGACGAGGCGACGCGGATGGCCGCGGTCGGCTCGCTCGGCCAGCTCGGCGCGGTCGATGCGATCGACGCGCTCGTCGAGCAGCTCGCGACCGGCAGCCAGGCTTACCGCGCGAAGGTCGCGTACGCGCTCGGCCAGATCGCGGCGTCTCCCGGCGCCGGCAAGGCCGGCGAGGACGCGATGCGCACGCTCGTCGAGAACCTCGCGCAGCACGACACCCGGGATGCCGCGCGCGACGCGCTGCGCGTCGCCGGCAAGGCCGCGGTGCCCGCGCTCGTCGCGCACCTGAGCGGCCGGCTCAAGGGCGATCCGACCACCGTCGTCGCGCTGCTCGCGGAGAATGCCGACGACCGCGCGACGGCCGCGCTGGCGGCCGAGCTCGAGCGCGGCCGCGTCGCGATCCCGCTCGTGCTCAAGGCGCTCGGCGCGACCGGCGATCCGGCGGCGCTCGTGCCGGTGCTCCGCACGCTGTCGAACAAGGACGCCGCGATCCGGATCGCCGCGATGAACGCGCTGCGCCCGCTGCTCGGGCGCGACGCGCGCGCGGCCGACGTGCTGATCGAGCACCTCGCCGACGACGATCTCGAGGTCCGCGTGCTCGCCGCCGAGTACCTCGGCATCCTGCGCGCGACGTCCGCCGCGCCGAAGCTCGTCACGCTCGCCGGTCCCGGCAACCCGACGCGCCTGAGGCTCGCGTCGATCGACGCGCTCGGCGAGATCGGCGCGACACCGACCTCGGCGCCGGCGACGAAGGTGCTGCTCGACGTGCTGCGCGAGGGCCCCGGCGAGCTGCACAAGTCGGCGGCCACCGCGCTGTCGTACATCGCCGACGCATCGGCGATCCCCGCGCTCGTCCAGCAGGCGCGCAGCGATCGCGGTCCCACGCGCCACGAGATCGTGCGCGCGCTCGGCTCGACGCTGCGCGGCCACGCCGATGCCGGCGCCCGCAAGCTGCTGCGCGAGCTGTCCGAGGACACCAACGTCAAGGTCGCGCTCGCCGCGATCGGCGGGCTCGCCGCCGCCGGGGACGCTTCCGACGCGCCGCTGTTGCGCGCGTTCGTCGAGCAAGGCGCCGCCGATCGCCGCCGCGCCGCCGCGGCCGCGCTCGGCGATCTCCACGACACCGGCTCGTTCGGCGTGCTCGCCGACGCGCTGTCGGCGAAGGACGACCGGCTCGTCGGCGACGCCGCGTGGGCGCTCGGCGAGCTCGCGAGCGTCGCGCCGAGGGATCCGCACGTCGCCCAGCTCGCGGAGCGCTGGCTGTACCTCGCGCGTCACGGCGGCTGGGCGGCGTCGATCGACGCGACCGCCGCGCTCGCCCGCGCGCTGTGGGCGCTGTCGCCCGCGGATCGCGCCGCGCTCGTCGGCGGCGAGCGGCGCCGCACGCTGCTCGGCCTCGCGTTTCACAAGTCGCGCGCGCTGCGCACGAACGCCGCGCTCGCGATCTCGAGCCTGTCCGGCGACGACGCGGTGAAGACGCTCGTGCAGCTGCTCCACGACGATCCGAGCCCCCACGTGCGGATCGCCGCCACGCAAGGTCTCGCGCGCGTTGCCGCCGCGCTCGGCCGGCCCGACGCGCGCATCGCCGGCGCGCTCGCGGCGGCCGCCGACGGCGACTCCGATC
>JBLMXA010000980.1:0-3912 GCA_050257515.1 Acidobacteriota bacterium
CGCGGGCGGCGAGGCCGAGCTCGTCGCCGCGCTCGGCGCCGGGCGCGACGTCGCGGTCGTCTCCGACCGCACCACGCACGCCGTGCTCGGCGCGCGCGTCGAGCGCGGCCTCGCGGCCCGGTTCGCCGTGCAGTCGATCGTGCTCGACGCCGGTCCGCAGGCCGACGACGCGACCGTCGCGCGGCTCGTCGCCGCGCTGTCGCCGAGCGTCGATCTCGTCGTCGCGGTCGGCTCGGGCACGCTGAACGACCTGACCAAGCTCGCCGCGTCTCGCCTCGACCGCCCGCAGGCGGTGTTCGCGACCGCGCCGTCGATGAACGGCTACACGTCGCTCAGCGCGTCGATCACGACCGACGGCGTCAAGCGCTCGTACCGCACGCGCACGCCGCTCGGCGTCTACTTCGACCTGCGCGTGGTCGCGGCCGCGCCGCCGCGGCTGATCCGCGCCGGCCTCGGCGACAGCGCGTGCCGGCCGACCGCGCAGGCGGACTGGCTGCTGTCGCACCTGCTGCTCGATCGGCCGTACCGCGCGGCGCCGTTCGCGCTGCTCGCCGACGACGAGCGCGACCTGTTCGAGCAGACGCCCGCGCTGCTCGCCGGCGATCTCGCGGTCATGCGCCACCTCGTGCGCACGCTCGTGCTGTCGGGGTTCGGCATGACGATCTGCAACGGCAGCTATCCCGCCAGCCAGGGCGAGCACCTGCTCAGCCACTACATCGAGATGGTGCGGCCTAGCGGGCTGCCCGCGACGCTGCACGGCGAGCAGATCGCGGTGTGCACGGTCGCGATGGCCGAGCTGCAGCAGCGCATGCTCGACGGCGCCGCGCCGGTGCTGCGCCCCACCCCGCTCGGCCGCCAGGACCTCGTCGATCACTTCGGCCCGGTGATCGGCGAGGCGTGCTGGCGCGAGCTCGAGCTCAAGCACTTCGACGCCGCGCGCACGGACGAGCTGAACGCCCGGCTCGCCGCGAGCTGGGACGCGATCCGCGCGCGGATCCGCGCGGTGACGCTCGACGCGCGGGCGCTGCGCGCGGTGCTCGCCGGCTGCGGCGCACCGGTCGCGCCCGCGGACCTCGGCTGGCCGGCGTCGCTGCTGCAGCAAGCGCTCGTCCACGCGCGCGAGATCCGCAACCGTTACACGTTCCTCGATCTCGCCGCCGACTCGCGCTCGTCGCGCACCGAGTAGACCAGCGCGGCCGCTCGGGGTCGACCGGTCAGGCTCGGATCCGCCGCCACACGAAGAACACGGGCACGCCGAGCGCGATGATCGCCGAGCCGATCGCGGCATCGCGCGGATCGGCGATGAACGTGTTGCCGACGATCCCGATGCCTGCCAGCACGAACACGGCCGGGACCCACGGGTAGAGCGGCACCGGATACGGTCGCGGCGCGTCGGGCCGCGTGCGGCGGAACACGACGAGCGCGACGCCGGCGAGCGCGAAGAAGATCCAGTCGGCGAACACGGCATAGCCGAGCAGCGCGGCGTAGGTGTCGCGCAGCGCGAACACGGCCGCGAGCAGGCCCTGCACCGCGATCGCCGCGACAGGCGCGCGGGTCCGCGGCGACACGCGCGCGACGCGCTCGAAGAACACGCCGTCCTTCGCCATCGCGTAGTAGACCCGCGGCGCGGTCATCAGCGCGAGGTTCAAGAAGCCGAACGTCGACACGATGACGAGGATGCCGACGACGTCGGCGCCGGCATCGCCGAGCACGGCGGTCGCGAGATCGGCCGCCGGCGTGTGCGTCTTCGCGAGCGCCGGCGCGGTGAGCACGTGGACGTACGCGACGTTCGCCGCGACGTACACCGCGATCACGATCGCGACACCGAGCAGGATCGCGCGCGGCAGGTTGCGCTCCGGGTCGCGGATCTCCTCGGCGACGTAGTTCGAGTTCTGCCAGCCGCCGTACGCGAACATCGCCGGGACGAGCGCCGCGAAGAACGCCGACGCGAGGCCCGCCCCGTGCAGCTCGCCGGGCACGAGCGACTCGAAGCGCAGGCCCGACGCGCGCGCGACGAAGAACGCGCCGACGACGAGCGCCGCGATCGCCGCGGTCTTCACGAGCGTGATGATGTTGACGACGATCGCGCCCGGCTTGATGCCGAGCGAGTGAAACACGACGAGCACGACGAGCAAGCCGACCGCGATCGGCGACGCGGCCCCCGCCGGGAGCCCGGCGACGCGCGCGACGTACTGGCCGCACGCGACCGCGACGGCGGCGGTCGCCCCCGACTGGATGATGAACAGCAGCGCCCAGCCGTAGAGGAACCCGACGACCGGGTGGAACGCCTCGCGAAAGAACGCGTACTGGCCGCCGACGCGCGGCATCACCGTCGCGAGCTCCGCGAACACGAACGCGCCGCACAGCGCGATCAGGCCGCCGACGATCCACACCGCGAGCACGAGGAACGGCGTCTCGACGCGCTCGGCCACCACGTACGGGTTGATGAAGATGCCCGAGCCGATGATCCCGCTGACCACGATCATCGTCGCGTCGAGCGGGCCGAGCCGGCGGGCGAGCGTGGTCACCGGACGATGCTAGCCGATGCGGCGCGAGGCGACGCTCACAGCTCGCCACGGGCCGCACCTTGCTGTGGCCCGAGCTCCGCGGAGACGCCGTTGCCCTGACCACGGGCCGAGGTCGTGATTGCTCGCGCGTCGAGCGCCGCGATACCATGGTCGGGAGAGCGTGCATGGCAGGGAATGTCGGCTTCGCCGGAACCGATCGGTTCCGCATCCTGCGCCGCATCGGCGAGGGCGGGATGGGCGTCGTTTACGAGGCCCACGATCGCGAGCGCGACTGCTCGGTCGCGCTCAAGACCCTGCGCACGCGCGAGCCGGGCGCGATCCTGCGCCTCAAGCACGAGTTCCGCGCGCTGCGCGATCTGACGCATCGCAACCTGGTCAGCTTCGGGGAGCTGTTCGAGGCCGATGGCAACTGGTTCTTCACGATGGAGCTGGTGCGCGGCGTCGATCTGTTGACCTGGGTCCGCGCCAGCGCGAGCGACGCCGCGGACGCCTCGCACGCGATCGAGCCGGTCTCGGCCACGACGGTCGGCGGTGTCCCTGGCAAGACGCGGTCGTCAGAGCCCGACGTCTCGACCGTCACGCTGTCGTCCACGCGACCGGCCCGGCCACCGCCACCACTCGACGAGCCACGGCTGCGGGCGGCGCTCCGCCAGCTCGCGGAGGGCCTGGTGGCGCTCCACGATGCCGACAAGGTGCATCGCGACATCAAGCCCTCCAACATCCTGGTCAGCGCCGAGTCGCGGGTCGTGGTGCTCGATTTCGGCCTGGTCGCCGACGTGGAGCATGCCAGCCGCGAGCGCGACGGCGACGGCGAGGTCGCCGGCACCCTGCTGTTCATGGCCCCCGAGCAGACCGTGCCCGGCCCGGTCGGGCCGCCCGCGGACTGGTACGCCGTCGGTGTGCTGCTGTACATCGCGCTGACCGGACGACCGCCGTTTGTCGGCGCGCGGGAGCTCCTGTTCGAGCTCAAGCGCGGCGGCATGCCCACCCCACCGCGCGCGCTGGCGCCGCAGGTGGCGCGCGATCTGGACGCGCTATGCCTCGACTTGCTGCAGCCAGATCCCGCGGGCCGTCCCGACGGCCGTGCGGTGCTGCAGCGACTCGGGGCGGCAGCGTCCGCCCCCGCACGCGATCCCGGCCGCTCGGTCAAGGACGCCCCGTTCGTCGGCCGCGAGGAGGAGCTGGCCGAGCTGCGTCGCGCGTTCACCGACAGCCGCCGAGGCCGCGTCGCGGTGCTGGTGCACGGCGAGTCGGGCGTGGGCAAGAGCACGCTGGTGCGCCACTTCACCGACGAGCTCGCTGCCGGCGACGCCGTGGTGCTCACCGGCCGCTGCTACGAGCGCGAGTCGGTGCCGTACAAGGCGATCGACGAGATCGTCGACGG
>JBLMXA010000981.1:0-2600 GCA_050257515.1 Acidobacteriota bacterium
GGAGCACTTGGCCTCGCGGACGACGTGCTCGGACACCGAGCCGAGCACGAGCCGCTCGAGGCCGGTCAGCCCCTTGCTCCCGACGATGATGAGATCGGCGCCGACGTACTCGGCGACGCGCAGGATCTCCCGCGCGGCATGCCGCGAGATCAGCACGTGGATGTTGAAGTGCACGCGGTTCGGCGTGTTCGCCGCGCGCAGCTCCTGCTCGGCCAGCGACGCGATCTCGTCACGCACCCGCGTCACGTAATCCTGATCGATGTGCTTGGTCGGAATCGACGGGATGCCGTGGTGCGGATCGATGATGCACGCGAAGTGGAGGACGTGGAACGGCGCGCGCGATGCCAGCGCGACGGCGCGATACAGCGCGGCCTGCCCGCTGTGGCTGAAGTCGAACGCGACGACGACCTGGCTCTGGTTGCTGCTCATGACCATGGATTCAGCAACGGCCATGCCACGAAGATCCCGCACGGTTCGCGCAAGCGCTGCGCGCGGCCGCTAGTTGCCGCCGTACAACGGCAATTTCAGCGCGCCGCAGTTGCCTGCTGCGCAATCGCAGGCCCCGGTGCACGTGTTCGTGACCGTGCCGGTCGCCCAGAAATCGCGCAGCATCTGCTGGATCAGCTGACGCCGGCGCGGGTTGCCGTGGGCCTGGTTGTCGTAGCCGAACGTCGTGTTGTCGGCGGGCGGCAGCGGAGACGGGTGCTCGTCGACGATCACGTAGGCGCGGTCGCTGGTCGCCGCCTGCTGGGTCTCGAACCCGAACGGCACCTTCACCGCCGGCGTGATCAGCGTGAGGCCGAGCGAGCGCGCCTGGAAGAAGCTCGCGAGGTTCGGCACCTGGGCGTCGCCGAGCGACGTGTGCATGAGGATGTGCTTGTCGGGCGTGCCCGGCACCGGCGCGGCCGCGACGAGCGCGCCGTCGACCGGCTCGAGGCCCATCTCGAGCACCTGCTCCATGATGTCGGCCTCGAGCAGCGTCGCGTACGCGCCCTTGAGCGGCGCGCCGTAGACCGCCCAGTTCATCGACCGCTCGAACATCAGCGACCAGTTCGCGCCGCCGACGTGCAGCGCGCCGCGCGTGAGGAACGGGTCGTACGCGAAGAACGTCGAGCCGAGGATGTGGCCCTGCGAGATCCCCCAGAAGTAGACGCGCGTCGGATCGACGATCGACTTGTTCGCGTTGTCGACGAGCAGCTCGGTCGCGAGCTTGCCGCGCAGCAGCTGCTCGAGCGCGATGAAGTTGTCGATGCCCTGCCAGATCCGCTGGCCGAAGCCCCAGCCGAGGTTGAGATCGTTGAGCGCGTAGAGCGCGTTCGCGGTGTCATCCGACGACATGCCGACCCACACGGTGCCGGCGATCACGAGGCACGCGTCCTCGGAGATGTCGCGCAGGTACTCGTCGTGGCGCAGCTCGTCGAGGTTGCCGAAGAAGCCGTGGCCGAAGATCAGGATGCCGGCGGGGTTCTGCGCGGTCGCGCACGGCGGCACCGCGATGTACGCGTGCGCGGTCATCGTGCCCTGCGCGATCACCTTGCCGCTGTCGTCGCGGTGGAAGCCGGCGAGGCCCGGCGCGGCGACCTCGGGCGCGGTGTAGTCGAGCTCGATGCGCCGCGCGATCCGCGGATCGCCGTTGATCGTGCCCTGGTCCGACGTCACGGTGTACGTCAGGTTCGCGCCGCGATCCCCCATCGCAGCAAGCGCGGCATCGCGCGCGGCGAGCGGATCGGCCATCGCGGTCGCGTCGTCGGCGACCGTGAAGTCCCACGCGACGAGCAGCTGAGCGCGCGGCACGCCCGCGGACTCGAGCGCGGCGACCGCCTCGCGCAGCCGCGGCATCGCGGCATCGAGGCGCGCGTGGCCGGTCTTGGTGTTCGCGAGCACGGCGGCGAACCCCGGCGTGACCGGCAGCGGCTTGCCCGCGCGAGAGGTCACCGCCTTCGTGATGCCGACCGCGTAGCGGTGGCCGCCGGCGAGCCGCTGCGCCGGCCGGATGTAGACCGCCTGGTGATCGAAGTCGGCCTGCTCGTTCGCGTCGACCTCGGTGAAATGCGCGACCAGCGCGCCTGCGGTCATGTCGTAGAGCACCGTCGAGCTGCCCGGCGCGATGCTCGCCGCGTAGTCGTCATAGCCGACGAGCGTCGACGGGTCGACGCCGCCCGGCGCCGCCCACAGGATCGTCACCGTCGACGGCCAGCCGGTGCGCGCGTCGATCGGCGTCGTGTCGAACGCCGTGCCGGTGCCGGGGACCGGCAGCGCGCCGGGCGGGACGTCGAGCCGGATGCCGGTCGGTGACGCGGCGTCGCTGCGCTCGTACAGCGACGACGGGAACGGCAGGATGTTCTTCGTCGAGCCGAGCGGATTGGAATCGGCGGGACCGGGAGGGCTGCTGCTGCAAGCGGCGACCAGCGAGCAGACGAATGCGGTGCGATGCAGTAAGGTGTCGGAAAGGAGCAGCACGATGGCGACCGTAGAGATCACGGCAGATAACTTCAAGGACACGATCGAGAAGAACGGGATCGTGCTGCTGGACTTCTGGGCCGAGTGGTGCGGGCCGTGCCGCGCGTTCGCGCCGGTGTTCGAGAAGGCGTCGACCGACC
>JBLMXA010000982.1:0-6631 GCA_050257515.1 Acidobacteriota bacterium
GCATCGAGAAGGAAGAGCACGCGATGCTGATGTACGTCAGCCTGTACAGCACCAACCACGACCACGACGAGAAGTTCCTCTACAACTTCGCGGACATCAACCTGCTCGCCGAGCTCAAACGCGTGCCCGGCGTCGGTCTCGCGCGGATCATGGGCGCGAAGGACTACGCGATGCGGATCTGGATCAAGCCAGACAAGCTCGCGAGCTACGGGGTCTCGGTCGACGAGGTGCTCGCGGCCCTGCGCGCCTACAACATCGAAGCGGCGCCCGGCACGGTCGGCGAGAACAGCGGCCGCGGTCACGCGCAGCTCCAGTACACGCTCACCTACCGCGGCAAGTTCGCCGAGCCGTCCGATTACCGGACGATCCCGATCCGCGCGTCGGAGGACGGCACGCTGCTGCGCGTTCAAGACGTCGCCGATGTCGAGCTAGGGTCGATGTACTTCGACAACGAGACCAAGCTCGATGGCCGCCCCGCCGCCGCGATCGAGCTCCGCCAGCGTCCCGGCTCCAACGCCCGCGACGTCATCGCGGAGGTCAAGCAGCGACTCGCGAAGCTGAAGCGCGACGCGTTTCTCCCCGGCATGGACTACAACGTGAGCTACGACGTCAGCCGATTCCTCGATGCCTCGGTGCACGAGGTCACCAGGACGCTGATCGAGGCGTTCCTGCTCGTGTCTCTGGTCGTGTTCCTGTTCCTGCAGGATCTTCGCGCGACCCTCGTCCCGATCATCGCCGTGCCGGTGTCGCTGATCGGCACGTTGGTGTTCGCCCAGCAGCTCGGCTTCTCGCTCAACCTGATCACGCTGTTCGCGCTCGTGCTCGCGATCGGCATCGTCGTGGACAACGCGATCGTGGTCGTCGAGGCCGTGCACTTCCAGCTCGAGCACCAGGACGTGACACCGCTCGAGGCGAGCGAGCGAGCGATCCGCGAGCTCGGGCCGGCGATCGTCGCGATCACGCTGGTGATGGTCGCCGTGTTCGTCCCGCTCGCGTTCGTGTCTGGACCTGCGGGGGTGTTCTACCGGCAGTTCGGCCTGACCACCGCGATCGCGATCTCGCTGTCCGGGTTCGTCGCGCTCACGCTGACTCCCGCGCTGTGCGCGATCCTGATGCGTCGGCACCGGTCGGGCCGCGCGTTCGGGCTGTTCAACCTCGTCTACGCGCGGTTCGAGCGCGGCTATGCGCGGATCGCGCGGCCGTTCGCGGCGCGGCTCGTCGCTCCACTGGTGATGATCGCGGGCTTCACGATCGGCGGCGTGCTGATCGCGGGCAAGGTGCCGCGCGGGTTCATCCCCAACGAGGACCAAGGCATCTTCTACGTCGCGATCTCGACCCCGCCAGGCGCGACCCTGCTGCGCACGAAGAAGGTCGTCGACGAGGTCGCCGAGACCGCGCGCGAGCTCGCCGGAGTCGAGAGCGTCGCGACGCTGTCTGGCAACAACGTCCTCACGGACGGCACGGGGCCGACCTACGGCACGCTGCTCGTCAACCTGCGCGCGTGGGAGGACCGAGCTCGGTCGTCGGCCCAGATCATGGCCGAGCTGCGCGCGCGCATCGCGAACATCCAGGACGCTCGCATCGAGATGCTCGAGCCGCCGCCGGTCCCCGGCTACGGTGATGCCGGTGGCGTCCAGCTCGCGCTGCTCGACAAGACGGGGCGCGGAGATCCGCACGAGCTGGGACGCGTCGTGAAGCAGTTCGTCGGCGATCTCGAGAAGCGGCGCGAGATCGGCGATGCGACGACGGTGTTCGAGACCGAGTTCCCGCAGCTCGCGGTCGATATCGACAAGGACCGCGCGGCGCAGCTCGGCATCACGCCCGAGCGCGCGCTCGACACGTTGCAGACGCTCATGGGCGGCGAGTACGCGACGAACTTCATCAGGTTCGGCCAGCTCTACAAGGTGATGGTCGAAGCACCGCCGGAGTCCCGCGCGCGCCCCGAGCAGCTGCTCGCCCTCCGCGTGCGCAGCGACCGCGGCGAGCTCGTGCCGTTCTCCGCGTTCGTGCAGCTCGAGCGCTCGTACGGTCCCGACACGCTGACCCGGTACAACATGTATCCGTCCGCCGAGGTCACCGTGCAGCCCGCGAACGGGAGGAGCAGCGGTGATGCACTGGCCGCGATCCAGGCGACCGCGGACAAGACCCTGCCGCGCGGCTTCGCGATCGACTGGGCGGGCGTGGCCAAGGACGAGGTCGGTGCTGGCAATCAGGGCCTGATCGTCGCGATCATCGCGCTGCTGTTCGCGTGGCTCGTGCTCGCCGCTCAGTACGAGAGCTTCGTGTTGCCCGCGGCGGTGCTGCTGTCGCTGCCGCCGGGGTTGCTCGGTGCGTTCGGCGCCCTGCACTGGGCCGGGCTCGAGAACAACGTCTACACGCACCTGGCGCTCGTCGTGCTGATCGGCTTGCTCGGCAAGAACGCGATCCTGATCGTCGAGTACGCGGAGTTTCGACGGGCGCAGGGTCGCACGGCGCTCGACGCGGTCACCGAGGCCGCACGCCTCCGCCTGCGGCCGATCCTCATGACGTCGCTGGCGTTCATCGCGGGTCTGATCCCGCTCTCGATCGCGAGCGGCGCCGGCGAGATGTCGAACCGCACGATCGGCGTGGCGACGATCGGCGGCATGGTCGTTGGCACCGTGTGGGGCCTGCTGATCGTGCCCGGGCTGTACGTCGCGTGCCGGCGGCTCGCGAAGAGGCGCTCGTGACCCGCGCGCTCGTGTGGGCCCTCCTCGCGGGCTGCGCACCGTCGCTGCCCGACGTGCGGATCCCGCAGGTCGAGCTGCCGGCCGCGTACGATGCGAGCGTCGCGGGGCGCAGCATCGCGAGGATCGACTGGGCGACGTTCTTTGCCGACGACGATCTCGTCACCCTGATCGGCGACGCGCTCCGCGGCAACTTCGACCTGCAACTCGCGGTACAGCGGATCGAGCTCGCGCGCGCGGGGATCCTCGAGATCTCGGGCCAGCGGCTGCCTCGGCTCTCGCTCGTCGGCGAGGCTGGTGTGCGCAAGTACGCGCGCTACACGGTCGACGGTGCGGGCAATGCCGGCGTCGACATCGCACCGGGCGAGGTGGTCCCGACACATGTCCCCGACCTGTTTCTCGGCGCGCGGGCGAGCTGGGAGCCTGACCTGTGGAGCCGCCTCGGCAGCAAGCAGGGAGCCGCACGCGCGCGCTATCTCGCGACGATCGAAGCCCACCACCTCGTCACGACGAGCTTGGTCGCCGACACCGCCACCGCGTACTTCTCGCTCGTCGCACTCGACGAGACGGCGCGCGTGCTGACCGAGACGATCGCACACCAGTCGGAGGCGCTCGACATGATGCGCGTGCAGAAGGAGGCCGGCCGCACGAACGAGCTCGCGGTGCGTCAGTTCGCCGCCGAGCTCGCCTCCACCCGCGCGCTCGCCGAGCACGTGCAAGCCGAGACGCGCGACCTCGAGCTGCAGGTCGCCGTGCTGCTCGGCCATGCGCCGGCGCCGATCGCGCGCAACCCGGACGCGCTGTCCCGGCCGGTGCCCGCGCTCGCCACCGGCGTGCCGTCCGCGTTGCTCCGCGACCGCCCCGACATCCGGCAAGCCGAGCTCGACGTGCAAGCGTCGCGCCTCGACCTCGCCGCAGCACGTGCCGCGTTCTACCCGCGCATCACGATCTCGGCCGACGCCGGCTACGAGGCCTTCGATCCGCGATTCCTGCTCCGCACGCCGGCATCGCTCGCGTACTCGCTGGTCGCGGGCATCGCGTCGCCGCTCGTCAATCGCCGCGGCATCGAGGCAGCTTTTCGCGCGGCCAGCGCCTCGCAGATCGCGGCGATGATCAACTACCAGAGTGTCGTGCTTCGCGGGTTCGCGGACGCCGCGTCGGCGCTGTCGCACCTCCAGCACACCGGCACGATCGTCGTGCACCAGCAGCAGAGGAAGGATGCGCTCGTCGACAGCGTCGAAGCCGCGAACGAGCTGTTCCAGGCCGGCCATGCCTCGTACCTCGACGTACTGCTCGCGCAGCAGCAGACGCTGCAGGCGGAGCTGGACGTGATCGCGGCACGGCGGGACCACCAGATCGCGAAGGTCCAGCTCTACCGGGCGCTCGGCGGCGGCTGGACGAGATAGTGGATCGCGCGATCGCGTCTAGCGGCCGCCCGCGAGCAGCTTGACGAGCTCGTAGAGGTAGGCAACGCCGTCGTCGAACGCCTTGACCGACACGCGCTCGTCCTTGCCGTGCGCGCGGTTGTCGAGAATGTCGACCGCGAGCCCGGAGTGGCCATAGGTCTGGATGCCGATCTTGCGCAGGTAGCGGCCGTCGGTCGCGCCGGTCGACATGGTCGGGATCACCGGGATGCCGGGCCAGTACTTCGCGGTCAGCTTGTCGGCGGCCGCGAGGAGATCCTTGCGCAGCGGCGACGGCGGGCTGCTCGTGTCTTTCTCCTTCGGCGCGATCGCGATCGCGGGATCGGCGAGCACGCTCTCGAGCGTGCGCTCGGTCTCGCCGATCGTGTGGCCGGGGAGGATGCGGCAGTTGACGGTCGCGTGCGCGAGCTGCGGGAGCGCGTTGTCGGCGTGGCCGGCCTCGAGGCGCGTCGCGACGCAGGTCGTGCGCAGCTCGGCGTTGTACGCGGGCACCGTGGCGAGCCGCGCGAGCGCCGCCGGATCGGGCCTCGGCGACACGAGTGACTTCATGTCGGCGGCGGTCTGGCCGGTCTCGAGCGTCGCCGACTTCGCGAAGTACGCGCGCGTGGTGTCGTTGAGCTCGATCGGAAACTCGTACCCGCTGAGGCGGACGAGCGCCTCCGACAGCTCGTAGATCGCGTTGTCCTTGCGCGGCTGCGAGCTGTGACCGCCGCGGTTGCGAACGTCGAGCGTGAACGTGACGTAGAGCTTCTCGGTCGTCTGGATCGAGTTCCACTGCGGCCTGGGGCCCTTGCCGCCGACGGCACCGCCCTCGTTGAGCGCGAACTCGGCGGCGATCAGGTCCTTGTGATTCTTGATCAGCCACTGGATGCCATCGCCGTCGTCGTCGCCGGTCTCCTCGTCGCACTCGAGGATCAGGATCAGATCGCGATCGGGACGATAGCGCTCCTTCTTCCAGCGGATCATGTTCGCGACCCACGCGGCGGCCATGTACTTGTCGTCACCGGTGCCGCGGCCGTAGAAGTAGCCGTCCTTCTCGACGAGCTTGAACGGATCGGTCGTCCAGTCCTCGCGGCGGGCGTCGACGACGTCGATGTGCGCCATCAGGATCATCGGCTTCTTCCGGCCGGTGCCGCGCAGGCGCGCCACGAGGTCGCCCTTCTTCGGCGCGGGGTCGTAGACGTGGACGTCGTCCGACCCGAACCCGGCGGCGCGCAGCCGCGCGGCCATCGCCTCGGCGGCCTTGTGGGTGTCGCCGGTGGCGTGCGAGGTGTCGATCTCGACGAGCTCCTTGTAGATGTCGCGGGCGAGCGGATCGGCGGGGGCGGCGGAGACTGGCCGCCAGGACGCCATGCACGCCAAGACAGACGCCAAGATGATCTTCATGACTACTCCGGCATTTTTTCGGTGACGACGGGGATGACCACCGCGGCCTTGTTGCGCCACACGGTGACGTTCACCGGCTTGCCGACCGGCGCCGACGCGACGATCCAGGGCAGCGAGCGGTGATCGACGTCGCGGTCGCCCCACTTGAGGATGACGTCGCCGGCGCGCAGCCCGGCGCGGGCGGCCGGCGACGCGGCCTTGACCTCGGTGACGAGCGCGCCGCTCGCCTTCGGCAGCGCGACCTGCGTCGCCAGATCGGCGGTGACCGGCTTGACGAGCACGCCGAGCCAGCCGCGCGCGACCTGACCGAAGTCGCGCAGCGCGTCGACGACCTCGCGCACGCGATCGATCGGGATCACGAACGACAGCTCGCCCACGTGATCGCTGGTCGCGACCGCGACGCCGACGACCTGGCCGGCCGTGTCGAGCACCGGCCCACCGGAGTTGCCGCGGTGAACACGCGCGTCGGTCTGGAGGAACGTGCGAAACGCCATCGCGCGCCCCGGGACGAGCGAGCCCGCGGCGTCGCGGCCCGTCGCCGACACCACGCCGACCGATGCGGTGACCTCGTCGCCGAACGGATCGCCGAGCACGACGAGCCACTCGCCGACCTGCAGGTCGTCCGAGCTGCCGAGCGGCAGCGGCTGCAGGCGCGGCGCGTCGACCGACAGCAGCGCGAGATCGAGGCGGACGTCGCGCCCGACGAGCTTCGCCGGCACCTCGCTGCCGTCGGGCAGCACGACGTGCAGCTCGGTCGACGCGGCGGCGATGTGATCGTTCGTCAGCACGTACACGCCCTTCGCCTCGATCAGAAAGCCCGTGCCGAGCGCGACGTCGGCGATCTGCTCGGGCGCGCCCGGGAACATCGCCGCCGGTCCCGACTTCACGGGCGCCGCGGCGCGGATCGCCACCACGCCGTGCTTCGCGCCGGCGACGAGGTCGACGAACGAGCCGGGCGCGCTGGGGTACAAGATCCTCGTGGTCGCGGGAGAGCCCGCCGAGGCCACCCGCGCGTCGGTCCCGCCCTCGTGCTCGCGGCAGCCAGACCCGAGAATGGCCGCCAAGACGCAGAGCGCGCCAAGACAGACGCCAAGACGATCTTCAATCCAAGATCCC